>CAWESJ010000332.1:0-7697 GCA_963811015.1 uncultured Alphaproteobacteria bacterium
CGGCTCGACATTCCATATGGGCAGGGTGCGCAACATAGAGATCAACAGCAACACCCTGACCAATGCGAAGGGGCTGTACATGTCCTACATTTACATGGGCTTCGCCTTGATCTCGCCGAATACGTTCTGGGGCCAGAGCACGGACGGGGTCGAGGTCCGCAACAACAAGATCACCGGCCTCCCCGGCACTCCGATCTATGACGCGTCCGGCGACGGATATTACAACTACGCGCTCTATCAGGACGCGGCGGCGCCCTATCTCGACCAAGGAACGAACACGATCATCGGGACGATTTTCGAAGGCGACAGCTGCGCCAATTGCGTCCACAATTACACATTGAGCACGGGCGCGCTCGCCACCGTCGTCTGGAACGCCGGCACCTCAAACAGCGCCGGCGTCGCCGCGACGCTCGTCTCCGACTACAAACTCACACCCGCCGCCCCGCACGCCTCAACCGCCACGGTAATAGGACACGATTAGAGCATGACGCCGAAAAGCGGAAACCGGTTTTCGGCTTAAATCATGCTCTAACCCTTTGATGAGAGCCGGATGACTTCAGATGGAACCACGAAGCGATTCCATCTGAAGTCAACCGGCTCTAGCCAAGCGCAAATCCAAGGCGGCGGCGATCAAAAGCCAAAAGGCGAAGACCGCCGCGCCGCCTCTCGCTCGATGCTATGGCGCATGTTCGGGTCCAAACGACTCGAACCTGCGCTATTTTTTGCGGATGTCGTCCTTTTGTCCTGGCCGCCTTCGCTTGAGCCGCTCGGGCCGCGCGGCGCCAAGACGACATAGGCGGGTTAAAAGGCGGCGGCTCGCGTCAAATCGTCTGGTTATAGGCGCCGACCCCCGCATTTTCGCGCAAGACGGCGTCAACCGCCGCAAACATCTCGCGCATTCTCGCCTCCGACACCGGGCTTTCAACGACAACAACGAGCTCGGGCTTGTTGGATGAGGCGCGGACGAGGCCCCAAGTGCCGTCTTGCGTGGTGACCCGGACGCCATTGACTGTAACGAGATCGCGAATTTTCTGGCCGATCAGAGGCGCGCCCTTCGCCTGCATCGCCCTGAAGCGCTCGACCACTTTCTCGACGACGTCATATTTCGTTTCATCGTCGCAATGCGGCGACATCGTCGGCGAGCCCCAGGTCTTAGGCAGTGCGTCATAAAGCTCGGCCATCGATTTCTGCGGGTTGCGATCGAGCATGTCGACGACATGGATGGCGGTGAGAATTCCGTCGTCATAGCCGCGCCCGATCGGCGCATTGAAGAAAAAATGTCCGGATTTTTCGAATCCGGCGAGCGCGCCAAGATCCGTGACGCGCCGTTTGATGTAGGAATGGCCCGTCTTCCAATAATCGGCCTTGACCCCTTTGCTCAAAAGCTCCGGGTCGGTCGCAAAAAGCCCGGTTGATTTGACGTCGACGACGAAAGTGGCCCCCGGATGCAGCTTGGAAAGATCCCGCGCCAGCATGACGCCAATCTTATCCGCGAAGATCTCCTCGCCGCGATTGTCGACGACGCCGCAGCGATCTCCGTCGCCGTCGAATCCGAGGCCGACGTCCGCGCCCGTTTCGCGGACCTTGGCGGCCATCGCATGCAGCATCTTCAGGTCTTCAGGGTTGGGATTATAGTGGGGAAAGGTATAATCGAGATCGGCGTCAAGCGGGACGACCTCGCAACCAAGCCTCTCCAAGACCTGCGGCGCAAAGGCGCCGGCGGTGCCATTGCCGCAGGCGGCGACGACTTTCAACTTGCGCGCGATTTTCGGCCTGTTTGTCAGGTCGGCAATGTAGCGGGCTGGAAAATCCTCGACGAACCTATAGGCGCCGCCTTCGGCGTAACGAAACTTCCCCTCGAGCACGATGTCCTTCAGGCGGCTCATCTCGTCGGGGCCAAAGGTGACCGGCCTTTGCGCGCCCATTTTCACGCCGGTCCAGCCATTGTCGTTATGCGAGGCCGTGACCATGGCGACAGCCGGCACGTCGAGCTCGAACTGAGCGAAATAGGCCATCGGCGATAGCGCGAGGCCGATGTCGTGGACTCTAACTCCGGCCGCCATCAGACCGGTGACCAAGGCGTATTTGATCGACGCGGAATAGGCGCGAAAATCATGCCCAGTCACGAGTTCCGGCTTGACGCCAAGTTCGTGCAACAGCGCGCCGAGCCCCAGGCCCAGCGCCTGGACCCCCATAAGGTTGATTTCCTTTTCAAAGATCCAGCGCGCGTCATATTCGCGAAACCCGGTCGGCTTTACCATCGGGCGCGTTTCATAGCCGTAGGTATTGGCGTCTAACTGTGGCGCGGGCTTGGGAAACATTGCGGGATTTCCTTTTGCAAGGGCTCGAATGGTCGAAATCTTTGCAGGCCTCCGCCAGAGGGTCTGGCGGCTCCGGCGACAATTCTGGCCATGCCGCCTTCGCGATCAACGAAGCTGCGGGTCCGTCGTCCGTTGTTTGGCGGCATTTTCTTTGTCGAGATGAGCTTCATGCCTCGACGAAGGGACATGTTCCACACCGAAGGCGACGTGGATCGCAGGCTGTTTATTTGATGCAATCTACCATTAAATGACAGTCGCGGCCAACAGCCGCCGCGATTTTGAGCCGGCGGCGGCGCCCGCAGCCAAGAGCCCCAATCCGCTTTCCCCGCGCGCCTAATTCTGCTTGGCGATGATCTTGTCCTTTATCCGGGCGTAGACGGCTGCCGGTATGATCTTTTTCTGCACCAATTCGTCTTTGCCTTTGTACGGACGGTTCTTGACGATGTCGGCGGCGCGTTTGTCGCCGACGCCTTTCAACGCGCGCAGTTCGTCTTCGCTCGCGCTATTGATGTCGAGGAGCGGGGCGGCGGATGTCGCGGCCCGTTTTGGCGCCGCAGTCGATTTATCGGGCGTTGCCGGTTGCGGGGTTTGAGCGAGACAGGGCGCCGCAATGCTGGCGGCGACCCAAAGGGAAAGAGCAATAAGCGCCTTGCAATTAAAGTTCATCGGTTGTCCTCTAACTGCGTCGGGGCGCGCTGAAGTTTGGGCGGCGCATTCAAAGAGTGTGTCAAATCGGCGGCCGGGGCGTCAAATCCGCCCCCCGCCTCATTCAGCCGCAACCCTGGCGTCGCTTTGCGCGGCGAGCCAGCGTTCCGCTTCGAGCGCAGCCATGCAGCCCAATCCCGCAGCGGTCACGGCCTGGCGGTAGGTCTCGTCGGCGACGTCGCCGGCGGCGAAGACGCCCGGGACATTCGTCGCCGTCGAGTTCGGCGCCGTCTTGATGTAGCCGTTCGGCTTGACGTCGAGCTGGCCGAGGAAAAGATCGGAGGCGGGCTTGTGCCCAATAGCGACGAAAAGGCCGTGCGTCTCGATCTCGCGCGCCACCCCCGTCTTGACGTTATTCAAGCGCACATGCGTGACGCCCAACGGATCAGTGTCGCCGTGGATCTCATCGACGGCGTGATCCCAAATGACCTCGACATTCGGCCGCTTGAGCAAGCGTTCCTGCAGAATGCGCTCGGCCCTGAACGTGTCGCGTCGATGCACGACCGTCACTTTGCTCGCGAGATGGCTCAGATAGAGCGCTTCCTCGACCGCCGAATTTCCACCGCCGACGACAACCACGGGCTTGCCGCGATAGAAGAAGCCGTCGCAGGTCGCGCAAGCCGATACGCCATATCCTTTGAATTTGGCCTCCGAAGGGATCTCGAGCCACTTCGCCTTCGCGCCGGTCGCGATCACCAAAGCGTCGCAAGTGTAAATCGTTCCGCTGTCGCCGGTGAGCCGGAACGGCGGCCGGCCGAGATCGACATGAAGGATATGATCGGACGCCATCCGCGCGCCAACATGTTCTGCTTGGGCCTTCATCTGCTCCATCAGCCAGGGACCTTGGATCGGCGCGGCGAAACCAGGGTAATTTTCAACATCGGTCGTGATCATGAGCTGGCCGCCGGGTTCGAAGCCGGAAATCAGGAGCGGCTCGAGCAGTGCCCGTGCGGAATAGATCGCGGCGGTGTAGCCGGCCGGGCCGGAGCCGATGATGATCACTCTGGCGTGAGAACCGCTCGCGGCGGCGGAAGTTGCGGTCATGATGCGCCTCTCGCGACTATGGACGAGGCCAGGAGCGAATACCGATTCGCGCCGGCGGCTCAGAGCGCTTCCTGATCGGATGAGGCCATCGGATCGAAATGGAATTGCTCAAGATCTTGTAGAGTTGGAGCATGTTCCGGTCGAAAAAGTCGAGCCCGTTTTTCGATCGGGGCAGGCTCAGATGAATTGGAGGTTCGAAGGCAATTTTTGCGCCTTGGAGCGGACGCGCCGGCGCGACCTTGGATTTTTCCGCCGCTTCGCCTGAGTGCGAAGCGGCGGATCGGCCGGCCGCCGGTCCGCCCAGCCGATTGGGCGTCCATGCCTCGGCGGGCGTCTATGCTTCAGCGGGCTTGGGCCGCCGGCTCCAACACCATGGCGCCGACGCCGGCGGACAGGGCAAGACCAGTTTGCGCGCCGACCGAAAGCGGCTGTAGGCTCACTGAGCCGCCATTGCCGCCGACCAGCGCATTCGCGCTCAGTCCGACGCCTACGGTCGCGCCCGCGCCCACGCCTGCATATTCGCCGGCGAGCGGAAAGGGAGTTCCACGGGGAGCTACGGTGAAAACGCCCCAGACGAACCGGCCGGGGCCGGTCACCCCTATGGACAGACCAAAACGACGGACCGTTCCGACGTAAAACTCAGGCCGGCCATGCCGTGGACGATAGACGCAGGAGAGCGCCCGGCTCGACGTGATGACGAAGCCAATGCCTGGAGAAACGCGGCAATCGAGCAATCCCGAGCGGACGGCGGCGCTGGACGGAGTCGCGGCGAAGCCGACAAGCGCGGCGCTGAGAAACCAGGCAGGCATTTTCGGGCAAAAAGACAAAGGCATAAAAATTTACTCCTTGCTCTCGGGCTCGGCCCCATTATCGGCGCCGCGACGCGCGAAATATGGCGACAGCGCTGGCCCAAACAGCGAAACCGCCGAGCTTCAGATCATAGCAATGACAGTTCTGCTCCGCCAGTTTTCATCTTTCGCCGGCGTCGGCCTTTTGGCCACAGCGGTCCACTATGCGGTTCTGGTCGGGCTCGTCAAAATGGCGGCCGTTTCCCCCGTCGCCGCCGCTATGGCGGGGTTTGGCGCCGGGGCGGTAATTTCTTATTGTCTCAACCGCAGCCAAGTCTTTCATTCGGCGAGACGACATCAGGAGGCGGCCTGGCGCTTCGCGCTCGTCGCCTTGGCCGGCTTTGGGCTCACCTATTTATTCATGTCGCTCTTCGTCGATATCGGCGGCGTCCCATATTTGCCGGCGCAGGTTGTGACGACAGGGATTGTCATGCTCTGGAATTTCGCCGTGCATCGCATCTGGACTTTTGCCTAGCCCGGGTTTCCATCGAGCGATAGCGTTCTATGGATCGGCCATCGGGCGATAGGCGAATAATTTCTCAATTCGCTCCAGCAGGCTGTCGCGCACATTGCGATAGGCGTCGAGAATGCGCTCGCGGCCGCCTTCGACCGCGGTCGGGTCGAGCGTCGGCCAATAGACGACATCGACGGCGAGGCTGCGGGTGAATTCAAGCGCCTTGTGATGCGCCTCAGGCGACAAAGTGACGACGAGATCGAAATAGGCGTCCTCGAGATCCTCGAATGTATGCGGTCGATGCTCGGCGATGTCTATGCCGATTTCCTCCATCGCAGCGATGGCGAAGGCGTCGCGCCGGCCTCGCTTCACGCCAGCGGAGGCGAAATAGACCTCGGTCCCGAAAAAGCGCTTTCCCAGCGCTTCCGCCATGGGCGATCGCACGGCGTTCAGAGAGCAGGCGAAAAGCACCGATTGCGGCCTATCCGTAACAACGGTCTTCATAGCCAGCGCGCCTCGGCGGCGGCGTCCCGCCCGGTCGAAATAGGCACACGAACCATGCTTGAAGTCGAGGAAATGGTCGACCGGTCCGATTGGCTTCGCATGGAAACGCAAAGCGTTTGGATTAGAGCCTGACGTCGCCTGAAAGCTGGCGTCCGCCTTTCGACCTCATGCTCTAGCCCTTCCAATGCAACGCCGCGACCAGAGTGAAGATTCGCCGCGCCGTGTCTATGTCGAAATCGATCTTGCCCTTAAGCCGCTCGATCAGCAGCTGCGCCGCTTCATTGTGCAAGGCGCGGCGTCCCATGTCGATTGCTTCGATCTGGCTCGGCATGGCGGTCCGGATCGCCGCGTAATAGCTTTCGCAGACGAAAAAATAATCCTTGAGCAGGCCGCGCAAGGGCGTCAGCGAGAGAATATGGACGACGAGCGGCGCGCCATTTTCGTCGACGATCTCAAGCGCGAGCTTGGCGTCCTGCAGCGCGATCTTCAATCCATAGGGGCCCACGTCCCGGCCGGGCAGGGCGAAACAGTTTTCCTCGAGAAGGTCATAGATGGCGATTTGACGTTCGTGTTCCTTATCGGCCGTGCTGCGGCCGATCGAAGCCTCATCGAGAACGACCGATATGAGGCGGTTGCGGCTGCGCGAGTCCGCTCCGCTCATGACGGTCCAGAAACGAGGCGAAATGCGACCGATCGCGCATGGGCGTCAAGTCCTTCGGCCTCGCCCAGCGCGACCGCGGCCGGCCCCAGCGCGGCCAGGCTTTTGGCCCCGCACTTCAGGATCGACGTTTTCTTCATGAAATCAAGCACGTTGAGACCTGAGGAAAAGCGGGCTGAGCGCGCGGTCGGCAGGACATGATTCGAACCGCCGACATAGTCGCCAATAGCCTCGGGCGTGTAGGCCCCGAGAAATATGGCGCCGGCGTTGCGGATGTCCTGACTCAAGGACTCAGAGTTCGCGGCGATGATTTCGAGATGCTCGGGCGCCAATCGATCGGCGAGCGGTATGCTCTCTCGAAGATCGGAGACGATAATGATCGCGCCGAAATCCCGCCAGCTCGCCGCGGCGATCTTCTCGCGGGGAAGCGTCGACACTTGCCGCGATACGGCGGCCTCAACGGCGCGCGCGAGATTCGCGTCGTCTGTGATCAGGATCGATTGCGCCGCCGCATCATGCTCGGCCTGAGCGAGAAGGTCCGCTGCGATCCACTCCGGATCGGCGCTCGCGTCGGCGATGATCAGGACTTCTGACGGCCCCGCGATCATGTCTATGCCGACCGTTCCGAAAACCCGGCGTTTGGCGGCGGCGACATAGGCGTTGCCTGGACCGACAATCTTTACCACCGGAGGGATCGTCAACGTCCCATAGGCCAAAGCGGCGATCGCCTGCGCGCCGCCGACGCGATAGATTTCATCGACGCCGGCGAGCTTAGCTGCGGCGAAAACGAGCGGATTGACTTCGCCGTCCGGCGCCGGGACCACCATGACGATGCGAGGGACGCCGGCGACCTTGGCCGGGGCCGCATTCATCAGGACGGAAGAAGGATAGCTGGCCGTGCCGCCGGGAACGTACAGCCCGACCGATTCGATCGCGCGCCAGCGCCAGCCGAGTTCGACGCCGAGCGAATCCGTGAAAAGTTGATCCTGCGGAAGCTGCCTCTCGTGAAAAGCCACGATCCGCGCATGAGCCAGCTCCAGCGCCGCGAGCGCTTTCGGCGGACAGCAGACGAGGGCCGCCTCCACTTCCTCGGCGCCGACGCGCAGACCGAGGGACGACAGGTCGACCCGGTCGAATTTCTTGGAATAGGCGACGAGCGCGTC
>CAWESJ010000333.1:0-7724 GCA_963811015.1 uncultured Alphaproteobacteria bacterium
CGCCACCGAGGAGGAGATCGCGCGGGCGCGCAATCGGCTCGTGCTCGATCAGGCGCGAGCCGTCGGCCTGCTCGGCTCGGCCAAAAGCGCCCGCCTGTCGGGCCGCGTGCCGGCGAGCCTGATCGAAGCCGCCAAGCAGCGCGCGCATGTCGCCTCGGACACCGAACTCCTGGAGCTCGCCCTGGCGCGTCTGGCGCTCGAAGACGACTTTGGCGCGCGGCTCATACGGCGCAAGGGAAGCGTCCCGCCGGACCTCGATCTTGAGCTTTGATCTTGCCGGGTCTCTGCGCACGCTGAAACCGCAAAAGCGAACCGGGCCGCTGCGACGCCGACCGGACGGCGATCTGTTCTGGGCCGAGGACCCGCCCTTGATCGGCGGCGCGCTGCTGCTCGATACATGCGTCTATCTCGACGCGCTGCAGGGCCGCACGCCTGAGGCGGCGGACGCGCTGCTGTCCTATCGGGTCTGCCATCATTCGGCCGTCTGCCTCGCCGAACTGACGCATGCCTTCGGGCGGCTCGATCCCGCCCATTCCTCCACCAAAACGGTCCTGAAAACGATCGGCGACGTCATCGCCGACATTCCCGGACGGCGCCTCCACGCGCCGGAGAGCGCCGCCTGGGGCGAGGCCGGCCTGCTCGCTGGCGCGCTGTTTCGTCTGAGCGGCCTGCCGCGCGGGGCGGGCCACGAGCGAAAACTCCTCAATGATGCGCTGATCTTTCTGCAGGCGCGGCTTCTCGGCGCCAGCGTGCTCACCGCCAATGTCCGCGATTTCGACTTTCTGAACCAGCTCGCGCCGACCGGGCGCGTCATCTTCTACCGGCGTCCCAGCTCCGAGCCCTGACCCGTCCGGGCCGGCCGTCCGCGGCCCTCCCTGTCGCCCAGAGAAGCGCTTCACGGCCGGGCAGGAGCCCGCCGAGCGCAGCCGGCGGCCGCCGAAGTTGCGCCGAAGTCGGCCCGATGGAGCTCCGAGTTCGGCGCGATTTCGAGCTCGAATTGCCCCGAACCGCCCCAAAACCAACCATTTTCGGCGAAAAACGTCCTCCAAACCAATGACTATCGATAAGAAGTGATTATCGATAGTTAGAAGCGGCAACCAGGGCCTCCCGAGTGACGGAAGGATTAACCATGTTTCACTTCCGTTACGCGCGCTCTTATGCATATAATCAACATGGTGGAGTAAGACCCGGCGCGGCCAAGAGGGCTCGAAACGACGGATCCCGGATTTTGCCGCCGCGGCGGTCGCGGCGACGACAAAAAGACCCTCACGTCGGAATTGGGCGACGCGCCCCGTCGACATATCCAATACGCCCCATCGTCGCGCGAGGCGCCTGATCGAAAGCTGATGATGCGGGACCAAGAGAAACCTGATTCGATCGCGTGGGACAAGATCGGCGGTCCGCTCGCCGCCGCGGAAGACGCGCTCGCCCGGCTCGACGAGCGCTTGCGAACGAGCCCAATCGCCGAGGGATGGATCAGCCGAACCCATTTCCAGGACGCCTGCGCCAGCCTCTGGCTCGCCGGTGAACTCGTCATGCTCGAAGACCTCGTCCTGCACGACGCCCGCATGGACGTCCGTTCGCCGACGCATGAAGTGACCCGCGCCCAGGCCGTGCTGCGCGCCCGTCGGCGGATCGCCGCCGCCGAGCCGGCTTGGCCAATGAGCCGGGATGGTCTCGCGGCCCTCCGCGGCGATGGCGACGGCGGACCAGCAGGAGTCGGGCGGAGCGGGGAGGCTGTGGGGGAAGAGTATAGGCAAGTCGAAGCGCCAGAGGCGGCCAGCGATGATCCGCTCGCGAATGAACTCGCGGCGCTGGATCGCGCGCTTAATCGCAGCAGCCAAGTCCTAGCGGGCGTCCCGGCGGCGTCAAAAGTCGCGCGGGACCCGCATATCTATGACCCAGATTGGGAGGACGGCGAGAAGTTCGAGGCCTGGCGGCGGGCGGCGCCTTCATCGCTGTCCAATCCGCGGCTTCTGGCGGCGGCGGTCTTATGGGATGCGTGGGAGACCAATCCTCCGCTCGAGCGTCAGGCTTGGCTTGGCAATCTTCTGGTCCCGGCCGTGCTTCGGCAGTGGGGCAAGACGCGGTCGCATCTTCTTTGTTTGAATTCCGCGCTGCGTCATAGCCGGCGCGAGAGGCGCCGGTCGCCTGATCGTGCGACGCGGCTGATCGACTTCCTCGACTCAATTGCGGCTGGGGCTGCCGCAGGTGCGAAGGATCACGACCGCTGGCTGCTCGTCCGACGGAGCTTGGAACGCAAGCTCGAAAGCAAGAGAGCCGGCTCCCGTTTGCCCGTCTTGGTGGATTTCATCCTGGCCCGGCCGGTCGCCTCGGCCGCCATGATCGCGGCCGAACTCGGCGTAACGCCGCGTGCGGCGCAAGACATGGTCGCTGAGCTTGGCCTCCGCGAGATCACGGGCCGGGGTCGCTATCGGGCTTGGGGCATCCTGTGAGCGAAGATCTTTGTTATTTATTCGTCGCCAACCTGGTGCGCGTCAATCAGTTCGCGTTGGCGGCGCGCCGTGATGCGGCGGCCAAGGCGAAGAAAAAACAGCGCTGCACGATCGCCGTGCCGGCGCAGTAGGGTTGGAAACCCCAGCAATCAATGCTTATAATGTCAGCAATGATGGCAGGGGTGGCTATGGCAAGCATCACGATTCGAAATCTCGACGATCCCCTAAAGGCGCGGCTGCGCATCCAGGCGGCGATCCATGGCCGTTCGATGGAGGACGAAGCGCGGGATATTCTCCGTTCCGCGCTCAGCCGCGAGCCGTCGCGGCAGGGTAATTTGGCGACCGCTATTCGGGCCCGCTTCGCGCCGCTTGGCGGGGTGGAGCTGCCTACGGTTCCCCGCGATCCGATGCGCGCGCCACCGTCCTTCGACGAATGATCCTTCTCGATACAAACATCCTGTCCGAGCTGATGCGCCCGACTCCCGAGGCGGCGGTTGAGCAGTGGCTTGCCGACCAGCCGCCCGCCAGCGTGTTCATCTCCGCCATCACCGAGGCCGAGCTGCGCTATGGCCTTGCCCTCATGCCGAACGGAAAGCGGCGTTCCGCCCTTGCCGTCGAGATCGAGGACATGCTGGGGGAGGACTTCAGCGGTCGCATCCTGCCCTTTGATAGCCCGGCAGCCGTCGCCTTCGCCGAGATCGCGGCCGAGCGCCGCCAGGCCGGCCGGCCGATTTCACAGGCAGATGCCCAGATTGCCGCAATCGCGCGGTCGCGCGGCGCGGCGCTCGCCACACGCAACGTGCTGGATTTCGAGGGATGCGGGGTCGAGATAATCAACCCTTGGAGTTCGGCTTCATGACCGCCGGGTATCCGGCTCGTCCATGTCCGCCTCGAATTGGCGCAGCCTGGTGGTGGCCAGGCTCAACCAGCACAAGCCCGGCTCGGCCAATCAAGCCGGCGTCGTGTCGCTGTCCTTCACCATCAACCCCGGCGGTCATGTCGCAGCCGCGAGGGTCAACGGCAGCTCGGGGTCGGCGGCGGAAGCATCAGCCTAACAATGTCAGTGCGCTTCCATTAAAGCATGTTCCGAAAAAGTTGACCGACTTTTTCGGCATTAAGACATCGGATATATCCGATGTCTCATGAGAACATGCTCCAACTTATTGATCTCGAGCGGGTTCTTATCGATTGGATGAGTCCATCCAATCGGAACGCGCTCTAAAGGCGCGTTGGCAGTCCCGCTCGCGGCGCTCTGGTCGAATGTGGCGCGGGCGGCTTCCACCTCGACGCTGTGCAAGCCGCCATCGATATCGGTTTGCGACGCCGCGACCCCGGGCGCCGCCGGCTTCCAGTCCTTGAGCTCCTTGTATTTGGCGGGCTCCAGCGCCGTCGCGCGCTCATAATCTGGGGCAACCGCGCCAGCGCCTGAAATCAGGGGAAGGATCAGCGCCAAGGCCGAACCAACACCGCGGGTCATCAAGTGGCGCGCGCTCATGGATCACACGCAACCGGCGCCGTCGGGGCGTTCTCGCGCGGGTGTTTCCGCCGGCGCCGCAAGCGGTCGAGCTGGAGATAGACGGCAGGCGTCGTGTAGAGCGTCAACGCCTGGCTGACGATGAGGCCTCCGATGATGGCGATCCCAAGCGGACGGCGAAGCTCCGCGCCAACGCCGGCGTCGAGCGCCAACGGCAAGGCGCCGAAAAGCGCGGCGACCGTCGTCATCATGATCGGCCGGAACCGCAGGAGGCACGCACGCTGGATCGCATCGCAAGGCGAAAGGCCCTCGCTGCGCTCGGCTTGAAGCGCGACGTCGATCATCAGGATGGCGTTCTTCTTGACCACGCCGACGACGAGTAGCACGCCAATGAAGGCGATCACGGTCAAAGGCGCGCGGCAGACGATCAGGGCGAGAAGCGCGCCGACGCCTGCCGAAGGCAGGGTGGAGAGGATCGTGACCGGATGAATGAAGCTTTCATAGAGAACGCCAAGGACGATGTAGATGGCGGCGAGCGCCGCCGCGATCAAGATGACCTCCTTGATCAGCAGCTTCTGGAAAATCTCGGCGGTCCCGGAAAAGCCGGCATGGATCGAGGCCGGCATGTGGATTTCGGCGGCTGTCCGCTCTATCGCCGCCATGGCTTCGCCGAGCGCGACATTCGGCGCCAGGTTGAAGGAAATATCCGACGTCGCGAAGCCGCCCTTATGGGTGATGGCGGCCGGCGCGGCACCATGTTCGAAGCGCGCGAAAGCGGATAGCGGAACCATGGTTTCCGCCGCGGGGCTCACCGCCGTTCCGGTGGATGCGGCGCCCGGAGCCGTGCTCGCGAGCCTGTTGAGGTTCAGGTTGCGGGCGGCGTCCGTGGCGATCGCAACAGAGTGCGAGGCGGCGGCGCTGTTTTGCGGACCTGAGACGGTCCCGGCCGGCGCATTGCTCGCTTGAACGCCGCTCACGGGGCCGGCGGAGGTGCTTACATAGATATTGTCGAGCGTCTCCGGGCTTCGCGCATAACGCGGCGCAACCTCCATCACGACGTGATATTGGCGCTGCGGACCGAAGATGGTCGAGACCTGCCGCTCGCCGAAGGCGCTCGAGAGGGCGTTGTCGATTTGGCTCGCGCTGATCCCGAGGCGCGAGGCGGCGTCGCGGTCGATGACGAGATTGATCTCCAGAGCGCCATCGCGATCGGCCAATTCCGGGTTGAGGATTTCCGGCGCATGCTTCAGCGCCTCGGCTAAGCGCCGCGACCAGCGCCGCACTTCGCCAATATCGTCCCCTTGCAGGCTGTAGCGATATTGGCCGACGCTCCTGCCGCCGGGCGACCAGCCGCCGAGGTCGAGGTCTTGCTGGGGGGTGAGGGTCAGCGTCGCTCCGGGAATCTCGCTGAAAATGCGCGACAGCCTGAGATTGACCTCGTCGATGGAGTCCTTGCGCTCCGGCCGCGGCTTCAAGTCGATATAGAGTCCAGCCATATTGGCCGGGCCTTCGCCTCCCGACTCCGCGCCGCCAACGAGCGTCTCGACGGCGGGATCGGCCAGAATCACTTTCGAGAATTCATCGAGCTTCTCGCGCATGAACGCGAAGGAGACATTCTCATCAGCGACGATAAAGCCGAACAGCCGGCCGACGTCCTGTTGCGGCAGCAGACCTTTTGGTATGGTCAGGAACAGCGCGACATTGAGAGCGATGGCGGCGGCGAGGACCGCCAAGGCCGCCCAGGAATGGCGCAACGCGAAGGAGAGCGAGCGCGCGTAGAAGGACAGCGCGCCGTGATAGGCGCGGTCGAGGGCGCGGCTCAGCCGACCGGGTCTTTTCGCGGTCTCCGGCTCGAGGAAAAGCGCGCAAAGCATCGGCGCCGTGGTGAGCGAAATCACCAGCGAGATCAGGATCGCGACGGAGAGCGTCGCCGCGAATTCGCCGAGGAATGCGCCGAGGAAGCCTCCGATCAGCAGAAGCGGAATGAACATGGCGACAAGCGACAGGCTGATCGACAGAATGGTGAAGCCGACCTGGCGCGCGCCGAGCAAGGCCGCCTCGACGCGCCCCATGCCGCTTTCGACATGGCGCGAGATATTCTCGACGACGATAATGGCGTCGTCGACGACAAGGCCTGTGGCGATGGCGAGCGCCATGAGGGAAATAGTATCGACGCCGTAACCCAAGATGTAGATAACGCCAAATGTGCCGATGAGGGAAACCGCGACCGCGATGGCGGGGATCAAGGCGGCGCGGACATTGCGCAAGAACAGGAAGGTGGTGAGGATCACCAAAGCCGCGGCGGCGAACAGCGCCCGCCCGAGATCGCGCAGGGAGGCCCTGATCTCGACGGTTCGATCGGAGACGAGAGCCATGTCCACGGCGGCCGCCTCCGGCAGGGCGGCGCGAAGCGCGGGCAGAAGCGCCCTGATCCGATCAACCGCGGCGACGAGATTGGCGTCCGGCCTGAGGTAGATTTTGGCGGTGATGGAGGCGACGCCATTGGTGAAGCCGGCCGAGCGCGCGTTTTCGACCGAATCGACGATTTCCGCGACATCGGAAAGCCTGACCGCGAGGCCGTTGCGATAGGCGACGACGAGGCCGCGGTAGTCGGCCGCCTTGTCGGCCCGATCATTGACGTAGATCTGCAGCCTTCGGCCGCCGGCCTGGATCGCGCCTTTCGGGCTGTTGGCGTTGGCGGCGGCGATGGCCGCGCGGATGTCCTCCAGGCCTATTCCATATTTGGCGAGAGCATCAGGATTGAGCTCGACCCGCACCGCGAAGCGGGAGGAGCCGGTGAAATAGGCCTTGCTCACGCCTTCGACCGAGGCGAGCTGTTCCTCGAAAAAAGTCTGGGCGATCTCGAAAAGCCGCTCTTTGCCGAGCGTGGGAGAGGTGAGCGAGAGGAACAGCGCCGGCGGCCCGAAGGTGTTGGATTTGACATAGGTCGGGTTGACGCCAATAGGCAGATCGGCGCGGGCGGCGTTGATGGCGCCCTGCACGTCGCGCGCCGCGCCGTCGAGCGCGCGGTCCGAGCCGAAGATCAGAATGATATCGGTCGATCCCATTGTGCTGAATGACTCCATCTCGCTCACGTCGGCGATGGCGCTCAAATGGCGCTCGAGCGGCGTCGCGACCGTGGCGGCCATGGTCTCGGGGCTCCCGCCCGGCATGGACGCGATCACCGCGACCACCGGAAAATTCATCTCCGGCAAAGCCGCAAGGGGAAGCTTGAAATAAGCGAGGCCGCCGGCGAGCGCGATGGCGAGGGTGAGCAGCGTGGTCGCCACGGGCCGCCTGACGAAGGGCGCCGAAACATTCATTCGCCGGCCTCCGGCAGCGCGCCCCTCCGACGCCCGGTTGGCGCGGCGCGCAGGCGTTTGGCGAGCCGGTCGAAGGCGAGATAGATCACCGGCGTTGTGAACAGGGTCAGAATTTGAGAGAGCGCGAGGCCGCCCACAATCGCGACGCCGAGCGGTTGGCGCAGTTCCGAGCCGACGCCGGTTCCGAGCATCAAGGGCAGCGCGCCGAACATGGCGGCGAATGTCGTCATCAGGATCGGCCGCAGCCGCAACAGGCAGGCCTGCCTTATGGCCGCGCGGGCCGACAATCCGCCTTGCCGCTCGGCGTCGAGCGCGAAATCGATCATCATGATCGCATTCTTCTTCACGATGCCGATCAACAGCACAATGCCGATGATGCCGATGACGCCGAGATCCATCCGCGCAAGCATCAGCGCAAGTAGAGCGCCGACGCCGGCCGAGGGCAGGGTCGAGAGGATCGTGATCGGATGA
>CAWESJ010000334.1:0-4116 GCA_963811015.1 uncultured Alphaproteobacteria bacterium
GTCGGCATGGCCATCGCCGGGCGCTGGCTCGCCGCGCGCTATAACCGCCCGGATGCGGCCCTGTTTGACTATTCAGTCTACACGCTTTGCAGCGACGGCGATCTCATGGAGGGCGTCGCGAGCGAAGCCGCCTCGCTCGCCGGCCATCTCGCATTGTCGAATCTTTGCTGGATCTATGACAGCAACCATATCACCATCGAAGGCTCCACGGCGCTCGCCTTCAGCGAGGACGTCGGCAAAAGATTCGAGGCCTATGGCTGGCGCGTCCTTCATGTCGCCGACGCGAATGACAGGGAGGCTTTCGCCCAAGCGGTCGAAGCGTTCAAGGCGACATCCGACTGGCCGACGCTGATCATCGTGCATTCGATCATCGGCTATGGGTCGCCGCATAAGCAAAATACCGCCGCGGCGCATTCCGACGCGCTCGGCGCCGAGGAAGTGCGCCTGACCAAGCGCGCCTATGGCTGGCCGGAAGATAAGGCCTTTCTCGTCCCCGAGGGCGTCTGCGCCCATTTCGACGCCGGCCTCGGGCGGCGCGGCCGCGAGCTCCACGCGCAATGGTCGAAGACATTCGCCGCCTATCGCCAGGCGCATCCGGAAAGCGCCCGCGAGATCGACTTGATCCAGCGCCGCGAACTCCCGGAGGGGTGGGACAGCGACCTGCCGAGCTTCGCCGCCGACGCCAAGGGCATGGCGACGCGCGACGCCTCGGGCCAGGCTTTGAACGCGATCGCCAAACATTGCCCCTGGCTCCTCGGCGGCTCGGGCGACCTCGCGCCCTCCACCAAGACCAGGCTGACGGTCGCCGGAGCGGGCTCCCTGGAGGCCGCCGATCCAGGCGGGCGCAATTTTCATTTCGGCGTGCGCGAACACGCCATGGGCGCCATCGTCAACGGCCTCGCCCTCTCGGACCTTCGCGGCTATGGCGCGAGCTTTCTCGTCTTCAGCGACTATATGCGGCCGGCGCTACGCCTCGCCGCCTTGATGGAGCTGCCGGTCTTTCACGTCTTCACGCATGATTCGATCGGCGTCGGCGAGGACGGACCGACGCATCAGCCGATCGAGCAACTCGCCGGCCTTCGCGCCATTCCGGGCTTGATCACCCTGCGGCCGGCCGACGCCAATGAGACGGTCGAAGCCTATCGCGTCGTCATGGGGCTGAAGAATCGGCCCGCCGCGCTCATCTTGAGCCGGCAGGCGCTGCCGATCTTCGACCGCGCGGCCTATGCCTCGGCGCAAGGGCTTGCGCGGGGCGCCTATGTTCTGGCCGACGCGCCGGATCATCGCCCGCGCGTCATTCTCATCGGAACGGGAAGCGAGGTTCGGCTTTGCGTCGCAGCCTTCGAAGCCTTGAAGGCGGAAGGGATCGGCGCCCGCGTCGTCAGCATGCCGTCCTGGGAATTGTTCGAGGCGCAAACGCAAGCCTATCGCGACGAGGTCCTGCCGCCCTCCGTCGCCGCGCGGGTCGGCGTCGAGCAGGCGGCGGCGCTCGGCTGGGACCGCTATATAGGCGCTTCCGGCGAGCTCATCGCCATGCGCCAATTCGGCGCTTCAGCGCCCTACAAGGATCTCTTGGAAAAATTCGGCTTCACCGTCGAGAATGTGCTCGCGGCGGCGCGCCGGCAAATCGGCGGCCAAATCGGCGGCGAGGCCAAGCAATGAGGTTCAGATGCAATTGGGCGTGATCGGCCTCGGCCGCATGGGGGGCAATATGGCGCGGCGCATCCACCGCGCCGGCCATGAATGCGTGGTTTTCAGCCAGCATGAAAAAACCGTCGCCGAATTCGTCGCCGAGGGCATGACCGGCGCCTCGGGATTGCCGGATCTCGTCGCCAAGCTCGCGCCCCCGCGCGCGGTCTGGATCATGCTCCCAGCAGGAGCGGTGACCGAGGGCGTCGTCGCAGCCTTGGGCGATCTCCTCGGCGCCGGCGATTGCGTGATCGACGGCGGCAATACATTTTACAAGGACGACATCAGGCGGGCCAAGGCGCTCGCCGCCAAGGGCCTCGCCTATGTCGATGTCGGCACCTCCGGCGGGATTTGGGGCCTCGAGCGCGGCTATTGCATGATGATCGGCGGGGCCAAGGCGGAGGTCGGGCGGCTCGATCCGATTTTCAAGGCGCTTGCTCCGGGTCAGGGGACGATCGCGCGAACGCCGGGGCGCGAAGGCCGCGATCCGCGCGCCGAGCTTGGCTATATCCATGCCGGGCCCGCAGGCGCCGGGCATTTCGTGAAAATGATTCACAATGGGATCGAATATGGCCTGATGCAGGCCTATGCGGAAGGGTTCGACATTTTGCGCGGCAAGGCCGGGCCGCATTTGCCCGAGGACCAGCGCTTCGCCCTCGATCTCGCCGACATAGCCGAGGTCTGGCGGCGCGGCAGCGTCATCTCCTCATGGCTCCTCGACCTCAGCGCCATGGCGCTGGCCGAGGATCAGACCCTCGCGGGCTTTGAAGGCGCGGTCGAGGATTCGGGCGAAGGCCGCTGGACCATCGAGGCCGCGATCGAGGAGGCGACCCCCGCCAATGTGCTCGCCGCCTCGCTCTTCGCGCGGTTTCGCTCGCGCCAGGCGCATACATTCGGCGAAAAGCTCCTATCCGCGATGCGGTTCAAGTTCGGCGGCCATGTCGAACCGCGCTCAGGCGATTGAGCCGGAAGCTTGGCGCGGAAATTGCCGCGTCTGGCCGCGCCGGGGCGCCTAATCGCCTCGGCGTCGACGGCGGAGCGCCAGGACTGGCGGCGCTGCTCGATTTCCCGAGCGCTTTCGACTTGAAGGCCAAGCGTCATGACCGGCCAAGCGAGCGATCAAGTCGCGTTTTTTCAAATCAGCGCCGGCGCGGTGAACGCTCCCGCCGGACCTTGCCGGCTAGGATCTTGCCGTCCAGGACCTTGCCGTCCAGGACCTTTCCCGCCATGACGCCCGAGCCGATCGTCGACGTCGCCGACGACGCCGCCGATCTGGCGGACCGCGTCGCGATCTGGCTTGCGACCCGCATCGCGCTGGCCCCCGCGCGCATCGCGATCAATCTGTCCGGAGGATCCACGCCGAAGAAGGTCTATGAGCTTCTCGGCGGCGCGGATTTGCGAGCGCGCGTCGATTGGCGGAAGGTGCATCTTTTCTGGGGCGACGAGCGCTTCGTCCCCAAGGACCATGAAGACAGCAATTTTCGCATGGCCTGGGAGGCGATGATCCGCCATGTCCCGATCCCCATGGAGCAGGTCCACCCCGTCCCGACCGAAGTAAGCTCCCCAGAGGAAGCGGCGGCTCTCTATTGTGAAACGCTGCGGAGCTTCTATGGGGCCCTGACGCTTGATCCGCTGCGGCCGCTGTTCGACGTAACCCTGCTTGGCCTTGGCGCCGATGGGCATTTTGCTTCGCTCTTTCCCGGATCGCCGGCGCTTGAAGAGCGCGAGGCCTGGGCGAGCGCGGTCTTGGGGGTTGCGCCGGCGCCGCGCATTACCCTCACCTTTCCCGCGCTGGAATTGAGCGCCGCCGTCTTGTTTCTCGTCTCCGGCGCCGAAAAGCGCGAAGCGCTCCGGCGCGTGCGCGGCAATGATCCGGCGCTTCCCGCCTCGCGCCTCGCGACGCGCGGAACGATCCGAATCATGGCTGACAGAGCGGCGGCGGAATAGGCGCGTCCTGCCGCGGCCAAGCTTTCGCGATCAATGCAATGGTCAAGATCGCACCGGATAGAATTATTCCAATCGTCGAAAACGTCTTAAAGCCAGCTACCGCGCCTTTCCTGTTGGGAAAATGCGCGATCGCCAAGTCGTCGGCGTAGAATGTTGCCTCCGCCGCGCGCAATGGCGTCAATGATTCTTGGTCTTGGCTATTGCTTTCCGCCGGACCGAACCCATTTATGCGTAAGTTATACTTAAACTTGGCGCGCTGGCGCGCCAAGCGGTCACACGATCTTGAATGAATCTTCGAAACCTTTACCGCTGCCAAACATTATTTAGTTCAAGCGAGTATTTTCAAAGAGAGAAAAGCCATGAACGCAACTGTTGAGACTCCGAAGAAATCAACGACCTCAACCCGCGGCTTCGCTTCCATGGACCCGGAAAAGCAGCGGGCGATTGCTCGCAAGGGCGGCGAAAGCGTTCCGCACGAGA
>CAWESJ010000335.1:0-7181 GCA_963811015.1 uncultured Alphaproteobacteria bacterium
AAGCCTCATGCGAGGTGTAGAACTCCGTCTGGCGCAGCTCGGGATGCGATTCCGGATCGAGCCCGATCGCGCGCATGAAGCCGAGCGTCTCGGTGATGCGGTCGGCGAGCTCCTGGTAGCGCGCCGATTGCGGGCTATCCTTGACGAAGCCGAGCATCCAGCCATGCGCATTCTCGAGATTGGCGTAGCCGCCGGTGGCGAAAGCGCGAATAAGGTTCAAGGTCGCCGCCGATTGCCGATAGGCGTCGAGCTGCCGGCCGGGCGCGGGCTTGCGCGCTTCGGCGTCGAAGGCGATGTCGTTCACAATATCGCCGCGGTAGCTCGGCAGTTCGACCTCGCCGATCTTTTCCATCGGCGCCGAACGCGGCTTGGCGAATTGGCCGGCGATCCGGCCGACCTTGACCACCGGCAGAGCGGCGGCGAAAGTCGCGACGACCGACATTTGCAGGAACACGCGAAAGAAATCGCGAATATTGTCGGCGGAATGTTCGCCGAAGCTCTCGGCGCAATCGCCTCCCTGCAGAAGAAACGCCTCGCCCTTGGCGACCTTGCCGAGCATGTTTTTAAGCTGGCGCGCCTCGCCGGCGAAAACAAGCGGCGGAAAGCCGGCGAGCTGGCGCTCGACCTCGCCGAGCGCGCCGGCGTCGGCATAGTCGGGCGCTTGCTCGATCGGCTTGGCTCTCCAGCTGGCGGGCGACCAAGGGTCGATGGGCATCGGCTGCAAACTCCTAGGGGCGTCGCCCCAAAACCTCTCAAATTTCGGAAAGCCTTATACAAGGGTTTTCCGAAATGGCGATAGCGGCTGAAACCCTCGCGCCTTGGCGAACTGGCTTACGCCCCCGCGATTGCCGCGCCCGGGCCTTCCTCGCCGATCGTCTCGCGCTGATAGCGGGCCGCGCGCGTGCGCATCGTGACGAGCTCCTCGGCCGAGGTCGGATGCACGGCCATGGTCGCGTCGAAATCGGCCTTTTTCGCGCCGAGAGTGACCGCGATCCCCAAAAGCTGCGCCATTTCGCCGGCGTCGTCGCCGAGAATATGGACGCCGAGGACCCGGTCGGTCAGCCCATCGACGACGATTTTCATCAAGGTCTTGTCCTGGCGCCCGACAGCGTCGCCTTCAGCGGCCGAAAGCTCGACTCGTAAATATCGACGCAATCATGGTTTTCCCGCGCCTCCGCTTCCGTCAGGCCGACCGTGCCGAGCTCCGGCGTCGTAAAGACGGCGGTCGGAATATTGGCGTGCGACACCGCCGTCGGCCTGCCGCCGAAAACCGTGTCGGCGAAAGCATGTCCCTCGCGGATCGCCACAGGCGTCAAGGCGACCCGATTGGTGACGTCGCCGACGGCGTAGATCGAATTAACATTGGTTTTCGAGAAAGTGTCGACCTTGACCGCGCCGATGGCGTCAAGCGCGACCCCCGCTTTCTCGAGGCCAAGGCCAAGCGTGTTCGGCCGCCGCCCGGTCGCGATCATCACCTGATCGGCGTCGAGCAGCTCCCCCTTGGTCAAGGCGACGGCGAAGCCCTTTGCCTTTTTTTCGATGCTTATGGGCAACATGCCGAATTTGAACGCGATTCCAGCGTGATGAAGCGCGTCGCGCACGCCGATTCGCATGTCCTCGTCAAATCCGCGCAAGACATTCTCGCCGCGCATGACGAGCGTGACCTCAGTCCCAAGCCTCGCGAAGATCGAGGCGAATTCGACGGCGATGTAGCCGCCGCCGACAATCACCAGGCGCTGAGGCAATTCGCGCAGATCGAAAATCTCGTTTGAGGTAATGGCGTGCTCGCGGCCGGGAACGTCAGGCTCGAGCACCGGCGCGCCGCCCGTCGCGACGAGGATGACGCGAGCGCGGATCGTGCGGCCATCGGCGGCGAGACGCAGCGTATGCGGATCCAGGACCTCGGCGCGGCCGTCGAGGATCGCGACGCCCGCCTTGTCGAGATTGGCGCGATAAATCGCCGAAAGCCGGGAGATTTCTTTTTCCTTCGCGGCGACGAGCTTCGTCCAATCGAAGGAGGGCGCGGGAACGCTCCAGCCAAATCCCGCCGCGTCGGCGAAATCATCGGCGAACCGGCTCGCATAGACCATGAGCTTTTTCGGCACGCAGCCGCGGATCACGCATGTGCCGCCGACGCGAAACTCCTCCGCGACGACGGCCTTGGCGCCATGGCCGGCGGCGATCCGCGCCGCGCGCACCCCGCCCGAGCCCGCGCCGATAACAAAGAGATCAACGTCGAAATCGGCCATTGCAGCGTCTCCACCCTCCGCCGGCGCGCAGGCGACGCCCGAGCCAAAGCGCGCGAAGCGTCATTTTCGAAAAACAGCCCCGGCTATCGAACGGACATGAGGCAAGTCTTATGCAAGCGCGAGCCGGTCCGCAGGCGAAGCCGGCGCAGCCGGGCTTAGAGCATGTTCCGAAAAAGTTGACCGACTTTTTCGATATTTAGACATCGGATATATCCGATGTCTCATGAGAACATGCTCCAACTTATTGATCTGGAGCGAGTTCTTATCGATTGGATGATTCCATCCAATCGGAACGCGCTCTAGAGGTCGTGGCCCTTCTGCTTCATCTCGGTGCGAACCCGCGTCATCATATTGGTCGAGATCTTGCCCTGCCAGGCCTGCATGGCGGCGACGACATCGCCCAGAAAGGCCGGCTGCGTCTCGACATATTGCTTTCCGGCCGCACTCTCAAAAAAGCCCACCGCCGCTTTCAAATCCTGCTCGCTCAACCGCTTGGCGTAGATCTGCGCCGCCGTGTCGATCATCTCGTCGGCCTGCTTGTCGAATTCCGGCTTTAGATCGGAGAGCACCGTATTGAGGTCGCGGATCAGCTCCGGGCGCGTCTGCGCCAGCCCGGTCGCGATCTGATCCATGAACTGAGGAATGATGATGGTGAAGGAGCGCGACATGCCGGAGGCGATCACAAGCCTGCGCCCCAACGCGATTTGAGACGCGCTCGCCGGCGCGCCCTGGCCGGCGGCCCCTGCTGCGCCCGCCGCCGGGCCCGCGGGCGGGCTTGCGGGGGTTCCTGGCGCCGTTTGCTGCGCCTGCGCTTGCGCCGCCATCGCCAGCACAGGCGCAAGCAGCAGAATGCGGCGGACCGCTGATCGCCATCCGCCTATCTCGAGAGTTTTGGGCAAGCGAAAACTCCTAGCCATGTTCAATTCGACCGGATCGGTCATGCGAGTTCGCCGAAAATCTCGACGCCGGCCGGGCCGGCGCTGATCACCGCCGTGGCGACGCCGATGAAAAGCCCATGCTCGACGACGCCCGGAATGACCGAGAGACGCGCCGCCAGCTGATCGGGGTCCGGAATGGAGCCCAAGAAGCAATCGACGATAAAATGTCCATTGTCGCTGACGAACGGATGGCCGCTCGGGTTCTTGCGCAAGCGGATCTCTCCGTCGCAGCCGCTGGCCCTGGCGGCCGCCAGGATCATGCGCCGCGTCGCCTCCAGGCCGAAAACATTGACTTCGACCGGCAGCGGAAATTTTCCAAGCGTCGCCACGGCTTTCGACGAATCGGTGATCACGACCATGCGGCGCGACGCCATGGCGACGATCTTTTCGCGCAGATGGGCGCCGCCGCCGCCCTTGATCAGACGCAGCCGCGGGTCGAATTCATCCGCCCCGTCAATGGTGAGGTCGAGCTCCGGCGTCGCGTCAATGGTCGTGAGCGGGATTGAAAAAAGCTCCGCCTGGGTGCGCGTGCGCTCCGATGTCGGGACGCACAGCACCGGCAAGCCTTGCGCGACGCGCCCGCCGAGCTGCTCGACGAAATGCGCCGCCGTCGTGCCAGTCCCGAGGCCGAGCCGCATTCCGGGGCGCACAAGCTCGAGCGCCGTCGCGGCGGCAAGGCGTTTGGCGTCATCCGGATTGAGGGCGGCCATGAAGCGCTCGCGTGAATGTCGGCCGGGAATGGTTCAGCTTCGCCGGGTTAGTCCCATGCGGGCGCCCGCGTCAACCCTGGGCCTGCGGCCCCGGGACCCCCGGCATGGGACCCAAAGGCCGCGACCCGGCTCACCGCGCCTGCGGCGTGCAGACGACGGCGTCGTTCAAAACATAGCAGATCGACATCATGCCGGTGCGCAAATCAACCCTGAAGACGCCGCTTTCACCGACGTGACGGGACGAAACAAGCGAATATTCGCTCGGAGCCTGCGGCCCCGCGCCTTCGCCCGGCGGATAGCACAGCGTGACGCCCACCGCGCCCTCCTTCAATCCATATTGGCAGGCTCCGATCTCGCCCGTCGCCCGATCGAGCCGATAGACCCGGTTGAGATCGGTCGCCGGGCAGGCGAGAAACTCATAATTCGCCGCGGCCGCGCTCTGCGCCGCGCCGATCAAAGCGGCCAAGGCCGCCAGCCGGCGCAGCGGCGGAGCGGAAAAAGGGAAACGCAAGGCCCACATCATGACGAGTCCAAGAGTTTGAAACAGGACGCGGCGGAGAGCCGCCTCCGCTTGATGGCGTCCCGTCGGCTCCCACTTATAAGCGGCGACGCAAGACGCCGCCATGGGAAAGCGCCAGCCTCTTTCTCTCGCGCGGGCTTGACCATCCGCCGCGCGCGACTTAAATTTGCTGCGATGCAACAAGAGCCGCGAATTCAGCCTCTCCTCGTCTTCGATCTCGACGGCACGCTGGCCGACACCGCGGTCGACCTCGTCGCGACCCTCAACGCCATTCTCGCCGGCGAGGGCCTGTCCGGCCTCGGCTTCGACGAGGCGCGCGCCATGGTCGGCGCCGGGGCGCGGGCCCTGGTTCAACGCGGCCTCGCCGCCCATGGCGTGAAAGTGAGCGACGCGCGCCTCGACGCGTTGTTTGAGTCCTTCCTCGCTCATTATGAGGCGCATATCGCCGATGCGACGGTTCTGTTCCCCGGCGTCGCCGAAGCGCTCGACCGTTTCGAGGCGGCGGGCTGGGGCTTCGCCGTCTGCACCAATAAGATCGAATATCCCTCGGTTCTGCTGCTGACCGCGCTCGGCGTCGCCGGCCGGTTCCGGGCCATCTGCGGCAAGAACACATTCGCGGTGAGCAAGCCGAATGGCGAGGCTCTTTTGCAGACGATCGCGCGCGCCGGAGGCGACCGCCGCCGCGCCGTCATGGTCGGCGATTCCAAGACCGATATAGACACGGCGCGCAACGCCAGCGTTCCGGTCGTCGCGGTCGATTTCGGCTATACCGACAAGCCGGTCAGCGCGTTCCGGCCGGACCGGATCATCAGCCATTTCGACGAATTATGGGACGCGGTCGAAGCCTTGCGCGTGGCTTGAGGCCATGGAGCCTGGCGGGCCGCGCTTCAATGATTTGAGGGAAATCAAACCTTCGGCGGACCAAGGCGTTAAGTGAGTCATGGTTGAATGAGCCATGAAAAGGCCGCGCCATGTACAAGCACATTCTTATTCCCACCGACGGCTCCGATCTCTCGAAATCCGCCGTCAAGCATGGCGTCGCCTTGGCCAAGGCGGTCAAGGCCAGGATCACGAGCCTGACCGTCGTGACGCCGAGCCAGCTTTTCGTTCTGGAGCCCGAAATCGTTTCGGAAACGCTCGAGGACTATCGCAAGCATATGGTGGCCTTCGCGACCAAATGCCTCGATCAAGTGAAGGCGGAGGCCTTGGCGCAGGACGTAAGCTGCGACGTGATGTATGTGGAGCACGATCATCCCTATCAGGCGATCATCGACGCCGCGGCGAACCAGCATTGCGATTTGATCGTCATGGCCTCGCACGGCAGGCGCGGGCTCTCCGCCGTCGTCCTCGGCAGCGAAACCGTCAAGGTGCTCACCCACAGCGCAATTCCCGTCCTCGTCTATCGGTAGAAACGCGGACGCTGGACGGGAAAAGTCGCAATGAGCTTCAAGGACAGGTCCGACGCCGGCCGCAGATTGGCGGCGAGGCTCGCGAAATATAAGGACCAGCGGCCGGCGATTCTCGCCCTGCCGCGCGGCGGCGCGCCGGTCGCAGCCGAAGTCGCGGCGGCGCTCGAGGCGCCGCTCGACCTGGTCCTCGTCCGCAAGATCGGCGCGCCGGCGCAGCCTGAACTGGCGATGGGCGCCGTGGTCGATGGCGAAGCGCCGATCATCGTCCGCAACGATGACGTCATTCGCCTCGCGGGCGTGGACGAATCCGAATTTCAAGCGGCCTGCGCGGGCGAGCTCGCCGAGATCGCGCGGCGGCGCGAGCGCTATATCGGCAAGCGCGCAAGGATCGACGTCAAGGGGCGGCTCGTCATCGTCGTCGACGACGGCGTCGCGACCGGCGCGACGACCAGGGCTGCCCTTAAGGCCATACGCGCACGCCATCCGAAAAAGCTCGTGCTCGCCGTCCCCGTCGCCCCGACCGACGCGCTCGCCGATCTGCGCGACGACGCCGACGAGATCGTCTGCCTCGAGGACCACGAGATATTCGGCGCGATCGGCTATTTCTATGACGATTTTCGCCAGACGACGGACCAGGAAGTCATAGATATTCTGGCGCGGTTCCCGCCCGACCTCGCTTGACCGGCCCGGCGCTGCGCGCCGCACCCTCGGCCGGTTGATGCGCGCTTCGTGCGGCGGCGCTCTACAGCAAATGATGCTTGCCGATCGCGCGGACCGTGCTCGCCTGCGGTCCTTTTGCGCCGATCTCCTCCACGAATCGGACTTCGGAGCCGACGGTCAAATGATCGAAGGCGCCGTCAAGAACGCTGTTGCGGTGGAAGTAGATCTCGCGGCCGTCGGGCGTCTCGATAAACCCATAATCCTCTCCGGCGAGGAATTTCGTCACGCGGCCATGATCCTCCGCCTCATGCGGCTTGACCTGGCCGCGCATCTCGCGGACGGCGTCCTCGACTTGGCGCTGCGCCGCCGCGAAGGCGTCCTTGATCGCGACGGCGAAATATTCGTGCTCGGGGGCGTCGCCATGGGATTTGGTGACGATAATGTCCTTATGCTCCGGCATGGCGATGCGAATGTCGATCTTGAACAGATCGCCCTTGCGATGGCGCGTCTGCGGCGCGACCACGGCCACGTTGCAGCTGGTGATGCGGTCGGAGAATTTTTCCAGCCGCTTCGCCTGCTTTTCGAGCTCGGCTCGAATGGGCTCAGACGGCTCTGAATTCTGGAACGAGATCTCGATCGGAACCTGCATTTAAGCCTCCTCCATATTGACGCCATGCGATGCAAGAGCAATACAT
>CAWESJ010000336.1:0-3320 GCA_963811015.1 uncultured Alphaproteobacteria bacterium
GCCAGAAGTCGATGATCGACACGGCGGCGTAAGGCCTCGAGAAATTGTTCGGCAGCTTTACGCCGATCATGAGGGCGACGCCGATCGCCATGTCCGTATAGCCGCTGAAATCGCAATAGATCTGCACCGGGAAGCCGTAGATGGCGACGACGCTGGACAGTTGATCGGCGTTCGTCGGGGCGCGATAGAAGGCGTCGACGAAGCCTCCGACCGGATCGGCGATGACCAGTTTCTTGAAAAGCCCGACCGTGAATATGGCGAGGCCTAAAACCAGATTGCGCCATGCGAGGCGCGGCAGGCCTTGAAACTGCGGCATTAATTCGGCCGGGCGCAGGATCGGTCCGGCGATCAGATGCGGGAAGAACAGGGTAAAGGCCAGAAGATCGCGGGGAGAGCGCGAACAGGGATAGTCTCCGCGATAGACGTCGACCACATAGGCGATCAAGGTGAAGCTGACGAATGAAATGCCGAGCGGAAGCGCGCTGGTGACGATCGCCTCCTCGAAGCCGAATTGCCGCGCGATGAAATTTGCGTATTTGAACACGATCAGCGGCGCGAGCATGAGCGCGATCGCCAATCCGAGCCGCAGCCTGCGCTGGCTTTGCTCGGCGTTGCTGAGCCAGATGGCCAGACCATAGGCCATGGCCGCGATCAGGAAAGGAACGCCGACATAGGCGACGTTCCAATATCCGTAGAAGACGGTGCTGGCGAGAATGATCAGGGCCGGGCGCCAATCGGGCCGGATCACGGCGTATAGGCCTAGAAAAATCGCCAAAAAGCCGAAAAACACCGGCGAGCTGAACAGCATGTCACCGCCCGTCCGCTTCCAGCAATACGGGCAAGAGGGCCTCGGCCATGATTTTATGGCCTGTCGCGTTGGGATGCGGATCGCCTGGCATCGCCCAAAGCTGCTCGGGAGTCATCGCGCCGAGGTACGGCCGGAGGTCCAGATAGCGGTAGCCATAGCGGTTGGCGACGCCGGAAAATATGTCGTGGACGAACTGAAGCTTGTAGTTCTGCAAATTATGGACATCCGGAGTCATGACCATGTAGAGCCGGACGCCATGGGCATGGGCGTAATCGGCGAGCGCCGCGAAGGACGCCTCGAAATCGCGCATGCCGGCGCTGCCCGGCGCATAGGCCGCGCGGTAGTGCGCTTCGAGCGCGCCTTCGCCGCCGGCGTCGAAAAGGCGATGAAAGGCGATCCAAAGGGTCATCGCGAGCTCGCTATTGCGCAGCAGGAAATTGCCGCTTGAGGGCTCCAGCGTTTCGCCGTCCCTGACGAAGGCTTGGACCACGAGATCGGTTGGGGCCAGATTGGCGAGCCGGGTCAAGAAGCGGCGAACATAGCGGACGGCGTTGTAATTGCCGATGCCTGCGTTCATCGTCACGGCGTCGGCGCCGCGCGCCCTGAGCCCTTGTTCGACCCGCGCGGAAAAAGTCTGGTCTTCCGGAACGCCCCAGCCGAGCGTGATTGAACTGCCGAGAAACAGAATGCGGCGCTGGCCCGCGGCGGCCGGCGGCGTAGGGCCGCCTCGCAGTCCCGCCTCGTTGATTCGGATCAATACGGATTGCAGCAAGGCTTGCGAATTCGGCCGATGCTCGAAGTCGAGGATGGGATCGGAGCTGCGCTCCTTCAGCTCCCTGGAATAACGCCACATCTCAATGTCGTAATTAGACATTGAACGGTTCTTCAAGCGGATGATGAGCTCGCCCATGCCGAGGCCGACCACAAGGGCCATGGCGACCGCCACGAAAGAGAAGCATAGCCCTCTGGTCGCGGACAAGCCGGCGGAGCGCTCATGAGCGGACATTGAGGGGAGCCGCCTAGAAAAGCGCGTAAATGAAAGGCGCGACGACGCTGGTTTCGCTGATGATCAGCAATCCGCCAACAAGCACAAGCGTAATCACTATTGGATAAAGCCAAAGCTTATTATTGGCCCGCAGAAAGGCAAAGAGTTCAACGATTGTATTCATTGTACAAATATCCATTGATCACAGACCTAGCGGCTGCTTAGTCTGTCACGCGTAAAAGTTGCGACGATGCGCCGAATAATTTTCGTAATGCGCGCATCAATTTATCATTAATTCCTCCGGTCCATGGCATTAAGCATATAATCTGTCAATGAGCCGCCATTTTTGGACGTCGGCGTCATTATCTAGCGCGATTGGTCCTGCTTTGAAAATAGCGCTCCGGGCGCATGAGCGTCGATGAAGCTCTTCAGCTTCGCAGCCCGCAGGCGATGCACGGCGGGGGTAGGGTGGCCGTCTCCCACAATTTCGATCTTGCCGTCGGCGACCTCCCGCTGATCGAAGGAAATATCCACGACGCTCGCGCCGCCTTCATTCAGACGCTTAATGATGGAGTCATTGCTGAAACCGGTTCCGGCGAGAAATTCGTCGCGGACGGGCGTATAGGGGACCAGGGTCGCGACGCCATATTTCTCCTTGGCGAGCTGCACGGCGGCGAGCAGGATTTGGATATAAAGCTCTATGTCATTGTGGGTGACCCGCCGGAAAATCGGATTGATGAAGGTCCGGTAGGAGGCCGAATCCCATAGCCACTCATGCAGGGCGAGGCTCGCCCCTTCGTAGCAGGTCCCTTTGAATGCGACCCGGCCGTCCTCGAGCGCGTAGCGCGGCCCTCGCGGGGTCCAGGAGGCGTTGCAAGCCGTCCATTCGGCTTGCAACGGCGTCGTCATGAAGATGAACAGCTTCGGCCGTAACCCGATGGCGCGATCGAATATCCCGGTTTCGAGCTCGCGCAGGAATTGTTGCGGGCCATATCCGCCAAAGGCGAGATTGAGCACGCGGCTCTTGCGATCGAGGCTGTCGGCGAAAGCCTGCGGCATGGTGTCGGCGTCGTTCACGCCGATGCCAAATGTCGCGGAATCGCCAAAAAAGGCGATTGTCGGACCTGACTCGCCTGAAAGCGTCTGACGCATCAGATTGGCGTCAATGGTGTAGTCGACGCTGTAGATGATCGCGCCGGTTTGCGGATCGAAGTCTTTCCGAATGAAAACGCCCGGCATGTTCGGGTCCCCAGCCGATCACGGGGCGGCGACCTGAATATCCGTCCGTCGAGACGATGATCTGCTTCGGCTCGGCCAGAAACGCTCCGATCTCGACAAGGCTGACGCTGAAGGCGAATGAGGCCAAGACGACCGCAAGGCTGCGCAGCCTGCCGCGCAACAGCGAGGCGAGGTCGGCGAGCAGCAAAAACACCGCGATGAAGGCGAGCGCTCGAAAATAGCCTGGAAAATGTTTGGTCTCGAGCCGGTTGACGAGCAATACGTAGACGTAAGTCGAGTAGATGGAGA
>CAWESJ010000337.1:0-6149 GCA_963811015.1 uncultured Alphaproteobacteria bacterium
GACCAAATATCGCTCGCCGCTCGTCGCGCGCCTCCATCAATTAATGGACAAGGCCGGCTGCGGCGAAGAAGGCGACGGAGAAGCCGCGCTGACAGCCGGCGAGGCCGAGCGCCAGGCAGACAGGCGACGAATAACCAGATGCCGATGGTGGCGTGGCGCGCCGACATGGATAAAATGGAGGCGGCGCAAAGAGTTGTGGATATGCCGCTTCGCTTGGACAACGCAAACGCGTTGGCCACATACCCACAGCAGAAGCAGCAAAGAGCGGCTTGATTTTTGAAAGACAAGGCAGGCGAGATTACACCTTAAATCCGACGTCCCGCGGTCCCAGCAAACGGCTCCAGTTCACTATTCTCATTTTCAGCTTCAAAGCGATGGGGATGTGCCGGGTCGCCACCACCTTGGATCGTCATCGTCGTTGCAAGCGAGGCAGACAGACTGGCCAAGGCTGGAACATGGAAACGCTTGCAGGCGGAGTGGCCCATACGTTGAACTGTACCGATTAGTAAATCCCGGTCAAATATAATAAGCGGTCTCCTTAAGCAGCAGAGGGCATATGATACCTATTAGAATAACTAAAAAAATAATATCTGACAGACTACTGTTCAATGTCGTATATATTTGGTTCGTTACATGCGGCATCGTGCTGTTTGAACCAGCTCCGTTCGATATTATGTTCATGCCTATAATGGTGTGGGCGCTTTTGTATTATCAGCTCGTGGCGTCAAGGCGTATAGGTTTCGTTTGGCTGTCTGTTCTCGGCTTCGCGCTTGTAAATATATTGTCTATATTTGAAGCAGAAGACGTAGAACGGGCCATATTTTACGTAATAATAACATATTATATGCTTTCGTTTGCTGCATTCATTTCGATTCTCGTATATAATTATGGTTATCCTATCATACATACCATAATGTCTGGTTATATGCTGATTGCGTTGTTGTCGGCGGTTATCGGCATCATGGCAGTCCTGGGATTTTTACCTTTCGGGTTAGAAGATAACGTTACGTCCTTTGGCACAAGGGCCCGAGCCTTCTTTAAGGATCCGAATGTTTACGCGCCCTTTCTCCTCTTGGCGTTCACTTACGGGCTTTACAAGTTTATCTATGAAAAATCCAATAAGCTTGCAGCGGTCTTGGCTATTGGTCTTTTAAGTCTCGGGATTCTGGTTAGTTTTTCGCGCGGCGCATGGATCGCCACCCTATTTTCGATGGTTGGCTATTTTGCGCTAACAGCCATAGTCGAAAAACGCTTTTCACAGCTCTTTATCCGAATCCTTTTCCTTATGGGGTTTGCAGTGGGTGCCGCGCTCGTCATCCTGGTTTTTGCTAACGACACGCAAATTGGGGATCTCATGCAGGAGCGATCGACGCTGCAGCCGTATGACGACGTGCGGTTCTTAGTTCAGCAATTGGAGTTTGAGGAGGGATTCAAACATCTGTTCGGCATAGGCCCGGGACAAAGCGAGGTTTTCTTTGCTAAATACGATGGCTCCGCCTTTAGCCTCTATGTGCGAGCGATTGGGGAACAGGGGATATTCGGAGGCCTGTTTCTCGTTTCCATCGTATTTTTTACGGGAACAAAGGCTATTGGGTTATGTCTGAACGGGGACAAATTACATTCAGGATTGAATTGCGCTTTTACAATCGCCTATTTTGCAATTCTTCTTGATAGTTTCGTCGTCGATACCATACACTGGCGCCATCTTTTTCTCATCATCGGGATAATATGGGGACTCGCGGCGCGAAGCGAGAGCGCCGCGCAGGCTAGGGGTTTTTGGTCTCAAAAAATACCGGCATACCACTGACCGAAATTTTACCGTTTTGAGCGGTAAGGGGATGTCCAACAATATCGGTGATAGTTATGCCGTCCCAGGAAGCAAGCTTGTCGCTGAGCATGGAAGGTTGCAATGTAGCTTCTCCAATCAGCGTCCATGCGACGAATACGCGGCGCTTCTTGTTGGAAAATTCGGAAAGACTAAGATCATTGCCAACCTTGCGCAGACCAACTGGCTCCAGCCCCGCGAGTAGTTGGGTAAGCTGTTCATAGGCGGCATAGGCTGGTTTGGGATAGCCCCAATAATCTAGCAACCCAAAATGGACTTCCACCGCGTCGCGGGCATCGCCCCAGTCACGATAGTTGTACCAAAAAAGTCTCTGCACTCCGTTGGCGAGGGCGATGACGCTGGCCTTGACAATGAAAGATGCCATTTCGGGGCGGGACAAGCCTCCAGTCGCCTTTTGGTCCTTCGGGTAGCCAAAGAAACCGCCTTTGTAGTTCCCGAATTCAGGAGCGCCGATTTCGGTAAACCAGATCGGCATAATCCGGCCGTTAGCGGCCATTTCCACCTTCAGGCCAGCTAGAAAATTAGCCATCCACGTGTCTGGTGACGGAAAGTTTGGCCACGCATAAGGATGCATGGAAAGAATATCGAATTCTTGGCTTGCCGCGCTTTGTAAAAAGGGAACCGCGAGAGATGGTGACCGTGCCGCAACCTGATAGATCAGCTTTAAGGACATATGGGCTGCGACCGCCGCTGCGCGCAGGCTTTGGGCCTTCGCCTGCAAATTTGGCCAATAATATGTTTTCACATAATTCGACGACAGATTTTCCTCAAGGCCAGCTTCCCAATAACCAGTTTCGGGATGGGCTAAAAAATAGGTCATGGCTTTCGTCTGCAATTTACGAAGCTGATTCGGGGACACGGGGATGCTATCATCTGTGGCCCACTCCTGCCCCGTTATAACGGGCAGTTCGGTCTTGCCCTGCTGGCGCAAGCTTGTCATTCGGCTCCGCCATTGCCCCGGCGTCCCTCCCCAAAACGTCGTCTTGCTCCACGGCGGCATATAGCGATCTTTAGGATCGGTGTGAACCGTCCCAAATGGGGAATTCACGCTGCTGTATATCGTGGGAGGCGGGACAACGACAAAGCCGTATTCGCGCGTCTCGCCGGGTTGACGATTGGGTAAAGTAACATTTGGCGATGGGATAAGCGCCAGTCCGTAATAACCGCGATCGCCGGACGGCGATTCAATCGAAATCGAGCCGCCGCCCGAGACCAACGCAACATTTGGCCCCAGCGGTTTGCCGTCAAAATCCTGCCATTGATAACAGATTGTTCCCTTCGTGTTTGCGTCCACCGCGAGCGTGATCGTAAAGGGCGAGCCTTCCGGGTGGATATGATTGGGGGCTTCATCTGAAATGGATACGGCAGAGATCGGGGCGGCCGCGGGCTCCCCTTCGCTGGTCCAGTCGGAAGAAAGCAAAAAGAAAAACCCTAGAACGAACCGTTTTAGTTTCATTGGGATACCCTGAGCCAAAAATATGCAGGTGGCGACTCGCAGCCTGATAGATTATAGCGCACATGCATTAGGAAATGAGTTATCATCTTTTGGTAACGGCCTGAAGGTTCTTATACCGCGTCCATAGCTCACTGATCGAAGTGCTTGCATTTGCGTGTGCTTTCAGTCCGTTCTTGACGTCGTGGCGCGCAAGTTTGCCAGGCCGGATATCCTCTTGGTTCTAGACGGCCGCCAACCGTCGCTGCAGCGACTACACGCTTCTGATAACAAAATCGAGGCGGCGCAAAGAGCTGTGGACATGCCGCTTCGCTTGGACAACCCAAACGCGTTGGACACATACCCACAGCAGAAGCAGCAAGAAGCGGCTTGATTTTTGAAAGACAACGCAGGTGAGATTACACCTTAAATCCGGCGTCCCGCGGTCCCAGCAAACGGGTCCAGTTCATCGGCGCCAACCGACGACTGGCGGCAAGCCGAGCTTCTTGGGATCAGCAAACGTGGGAACAAATATCTGCGCAACCTTATGATCTACGGCGCACGGGTGGCTCCGCCGCATCTTGCGCAAGAACATACTTCGCTCGGACGTTGGGCATAAAGCCGGCTCACGCGTGCGCACAAGAACGTGGTCGTGACGGCGCGAGCCAATAAAATTGGCTCGTGTCGTCCGGACTGTCCTGCGGCGGCGCGAGACATTCGCTATCGGCGCCGTACCGGTCGCCGCCTGAATGCCGTGGCTGTAGAGCGGAAACTAGGCCTACCGTAGGGGGGCGCGAAGAAGATCTGTCCAGCGACGGCCCGGCGATGTTTGCGAGTGGCGGACGCGAGATGGCCTAACAGTCGAAACGGCGACTTGGCAATCTGGCAATTCGAATGGCCGCAAAAGGGCCGATAAATTATCAGAACCCGCGGATCACCATCTTGGCTCGGGCTGTCCCGTAGCCGGATACGTTGTAGCAGGCTGGAAAAGGCTGGAACGTGAAAACACTTGCAGACAGAGCGGGCCATAAGTTGAATTGGACCCGTCGGTGACGGGCGAATATGGAGTTTACATGAATCAACGTGAATCCAATAACTATTTGATGATTTCCGGGCATGATTACCGCACTGCGCGCAAGGCGAACGTACATTTTATTGCGCGCGAGTTAGAGCATCGTGGGCCGACACGCTTTTTCTCCATCGGTTTCAGCCTTTTATCAAAAGTGAAGGAAGATCCGCGCATTTCGCTATGGGACAAATCCAATCGCGTGGAAAACTATCAGGGGGTCGATTGTTTTCTGTGGAAAACGTTGCTGCATCCCGTCAATATGCGCTTTTCCTTTTTGTCCGGTCTGCTGGAACGCCCTTGGTTTAAAGGCTATGTCGAGAGTGCACCGGAGCCCCTCGGCCAGTGGATCAAGGAAGCGAACATCGTTTTATTGGAATCCGGCATGAGCGTCATTTTTTTCGGCCTCGTCAAAAAATTGAACCCCGGTGCAAAAATTATATATCTTTGCTCAGATGCTCTCGGAACGATAGGATGCGCGCCTTTTCTCAGTAGAGAACTGACAAGGATCATCCCTTTTCTGGACGGCATTCGCATTCCTTCGAGATGTTTGGCGCCCGAGTTTCAGTCGTCACAGTGCGTTTATATTGTCCCGCACGGCATGGATGCACTGCCGTCCCAACAGACGCCGATCCAAAATCCCTACTCAGGGGGGGTCAATCTTGTCTCAGTGGGCTCCATGCTATTCGACCCGGGCTTTTTCGTAATCGCCGCCGCTGCTTTTTCGAATATAACATTTCACATTATAGGCGGCGGGCGCAAAGCTTCCGGTCTGCAGGCTTCAAATATAGTCGTTTACGGGGAGATGCCTTATCTGAAAACTCTTCCTTACATCAAATACGCCGATGCTGGAGTTGCCCCTTATGAGGGACGTAAAGTGGCTCATTATTTGGCCGACACCTCGATGAAGCTTATGCAGTATGAGGCTTTCGGGCTGCCTGCTATATGCCCAAAAACCGCAGTAGGCCAGCATCATAGCCGCTTTGGGTATGATCCAGATGATAGCCAGTCAGTTGTCGAGGCTATTCAAAAAGCGCTTGCGTATGGACGCTTTGCCGGGGAAGCTCCGCTGCGATGGTTGGATGTCGTTGACCGAATACTCGATGCCCAAAAATATCCTGACGCGCGAATGACCTTCGAAGCGGTGCTGCAAAGATGAACACGAAATGGTGACAAAAGGGACTTTAAATTGAATGAAAGCCATATTGAGGTCCTAATTCGTAATCGCTTAAACAAACCGACGACATTGGGTAGGCGGCATCGCAATGTGAATGAATGAAGATAAGCTGCAGGCTAGTCCGTGTGGACGAATTTGATCGAGCATAGAGATGCGGCGAAACTGATGATCAGGATGAAGCAACACGATTGAGTCAGGTGCAGCAAAACATAACGTATTGCTAGGCAACTCAGCGGACTAGCCGGCGGAGAAAAAACGAATGTCCCTCGGTTGAGGGCGCGCCTGGATTGGAGCGCGCCCGAGGTGGCTATCGGCGCTACGCGAGCTGGCGGGCAGGGAGAATTTGTTCAGGAACTCTGCTTTGGGGCCGGCGTTGCGCTGCTCGTCGATGACCTGGCCGCTGCGGAGCTGAAGATGGAGGCGGCCCTGGCCGGATGTGTCAAAACGGTAGCTCTCAATGTCGGCGAGCGGGATGGTTTGCGCGGGACCCGAGGTGATGTCCTTGTTGGCAAAAAAATAAAGGGTGCTATCGGTGAGCACGGAGATGTCATGCGCGGGATTGATGGTGATGTAGACGATAAAGAGCAATATTGATGAACTGTTGAGTAAGTAACGGACATAAAAATAA
>CAWESJ010000338.1:0-3616 GCA_963811015.1 uncultured Alphaproteobacteria bacterium
TCGCCATGGCGGGACGCCGTTCGCTGGAGACCGCGTTGATCGCCGCGATGACGGCGGGGTGGGTCTTCAGCGCCGCCGCTTCGGCGGGATCCATGCAGTGATCGAGAATGATTTTCGGATCGCGATAATTGCGTTTCTTGTCCATCGGCCTTCGTCGCCAAGACGAATGGCGCCGCCGCCTTCGGCGCCGCACTCGCCATCCCTTTTTTGTTTCGGGGCTCTTTCTATTCGTGCTTCACGCCGCGCGCGCCCTGCGCCAGCCGTCGCCCCCCGACTTCCGCCCGACCAGCGGCGCGCGCTCCGGCCGAGCGAAATCGCCGTGTCAATTTTGGTGTTCTTGCGACAAATCCGACACTGCCGCCGAGCCATGGCGGCTGTCTTCGCGCTGTTAGAGCGCTTTCCGACCGAAGGGACTCATTCGGTCGATTAAGACATCGCTCAAACCCAAAGAGCTTGAGCATGTTCTTATGAGACATCGGATAGTTCCGACGTCTAAACGTCGAAAAACGCAATCACCTTTTTCGGAACAGGCCCTAGCGCAGGAGGACCGACGACATCACCTTGATCGCCGCGAAGCAATGGTGCGAAATATCGATGGCCAGCTGAATCGTTTCTGACTGTTCCGTCTTGCCGGCGATGAAATCAAGATGATCGACCGCTTTTTCCTCGATCTTGCCGGTGCTCAGGATCTGCCTGAAGACCTTGGAGTTCCGGGTGGTCTTCGCCCAATTTTGCGATCAGCGCCTCGGCGCGCTCGCGAAACCAGTCCGGGATGTCTGAGTTCGGGCCATTCGGGTCCATTATGTATGCATGATTTAAGCAGGGTCGCCGCCATAAGGTCATTCTCCTGTCTTCGATGTCGCCCGCATCCAAGGCAGGGCTTTGAATACTCAAAGAAGAGCGCGCGCATCCTCGCCGAAATTCGGCCCCGCCCGACCAATTGGTCTTGCAGCCTGCAAGCACAATTCCTGCCATTTTCCGCCGCGCAGCGCGCCGCGGCGATGGCAAAGATTTCGCTTGGCGATCGGCGAAGGATGAGCGCGCCGGACGAAATTTGAGCATGATGCAAAATCGGATTGGTCAATCGACCGAGGCGAAACGGCGATCAAGCTCAAATACGAGCCGCCGCGCAAACAACAAAATATTTTCTATAGGCAATCGGGAGAAACGACCATGCCAGTTCCCGCGGAGAAAATCGCCGCCGGCCTCTGCTTTCGGGCGAGCGACAACGCCAAGCGGAAAGTTTTGCTGATGCAAGACAAGCGCGTGACCTATATCTTGCGCGACAAATTGGCTTGGACCGTCCAGCGCTATCAAGCAAATGTCGAGAATTTCGCCGAAGAGTGCGAAGCCGAGATCGATTGCACGACGCTGGAAGACCTTTGAGGCGCGCTGGTCGGGCCGCCTTTGCGCGACGGCGGCCGACTGACCGAGGCGTCCGGAATAAAGGTCAGGCGTCGAAATCCCGCGGATCGAACTCACGGTAAGCCGAGCAAAATTCGCAGGTGACCCCGATCAGCCCATTGTCGCCGATCATGTCGGAGCGCTCGGCCGGCGTGAAGCGGCGCAGCATGGCCTTGATGCGATCCTGCGAGCAGCGGCAGGAATCGCGCACCATCTCGGGCTCGAACACTTTCACCCCGGGCTGGTGGAACAGCCGATAGAGCAGCCGCTCGCTCGACAAGGTCGGATCGACAAGCTCGTGATCCTCGATCGTCGCGGCGAGCGCTTTCGCCTCGGCCCAGGCGTCGTCTTCCTCGGGCGGCTCGAACGCGAGCCCTCCGGCGCGTCGCCCGGATCAAGATCGACCTGCCTTCGCCGTTCGCTCGCGCTCGGCAGAAACTGCACCATCAGGCCGCCGGCGCGCCAGCTTGCGCCGGCGCCGGTCACGCTTTGCGCCACCGCGAGGCGCACCTTGGTCGGAATTTGCTCCGATTGGCGAAAATATTGATGCGCGGCTTCCTCGAATCCCTGCCCCTCCAGGGCGACGATGCCCTGATAGCGCGACGCCTCATTGCCTTGATCGATGGTGAAGGCGAGATGGCCCTTGCCAAGCAATTCGCCGCTATGCGCCGCCTCCGCGACCCTGTCCGCGTCGAAGCGGGCGAAGGCGCGCAACCGGTCGGGCGCGTCGAAATCGACGACAAGCATGTCGATCGCGCCGTCGCTGCGCGTCTGCAGCTGAAACCGGCCCTCGATCTTCAAGGACGAGCCGAGCAGCACGGTCAGCGCCATGGCCTCGCCGACCAGCCGCGCGACGGGCGGCGGATAATCGTGCTGGACAAGGATATGATCGCGCAGGCGCCAAGCCGAACGATGCGGCCGCGCACGTCGAGCGGTTCGACGGCGAAGGGAAGCACCGTGTCGTCGAGGCCCTGATCCGACACGAGACGCGAGGCCGGACCGGTCGGATGCGCCATGTCGGTCATGCTTTCGCAGCTCCAAGGCACCAGGCGAGAATGCCCTTTTGCGCATGCAGCCGGTTTTCCGCCTCGTCGAAAACGACCGATTGCGGACCGTCGATGACGTCGTCGGTGACCTCCTCGCCGCGATGGGCTGGCAGGCAATGCATGAAGATCGCGTCCTTGGCCGCGGCGGCCATGAGCTTGGCGTTGACCTGATAAGGCGCGAGCAGATTATGGCGAAACGCCTCGTCCTCGTCGCCCATCGAGACCCAGCAATCCGAAACCACCGCGTCCGCCCCTTTCACTGCCTCATAGGGATCGCGCGTGAGCTTCAGGCGCGCTTGCGAGCCGCGCGCCCATTCGACGAGCTCCTGCGGGAGATCAAGCTCCGACGGCGCCGCGACATTGAGCGAAAAGTCGAACCGCTGCGCCGCATGGACCCAGCTCGCAAGGACATTGTTGCAATCGCCGGTCCAGGCGACCGTGCGCCCCTTGATCGGGCCCTTGTGCTCCTCGAAAGTGAGGACGTCGGCCATGACCTGGCAAGGATGCGAGCGCTTGGTCAGGCCGTTGATGACCGGCACGTCGGCGTGGCGGGCGAGCTCGATCATCTCCTTGTGGTCGAGAATGCGGATCACGATGGCGTCGACGAAGCGCGACAGGACGCGCGCCGTGTCGGCGATGGTCTCGCCCCGGCCGAGCTGCATTTCCTGACCGGTCAGCATGATCGTCTCGCCGCCGAGCTCGCGCATGGCGAGGTCGAAGGACACGCGCGTCCGCGTCGAGGGCTTGTCGAAGATCATCGCCAGAACCTTGCCGGCGAGCGGCTTGTACGCGGCCGGCTGTCCCTTGCGCCGTCCGGCCTTGATCGCGGCCGCGGAATCGAGGATGCGGCGCAAGATCGCCGGCGGGTATTTCCGACGAGATCGAGAAAATGGCGCGTCCCGGCGGGCTTGCCGGGATTTTTCGCAGCGCTCATGCCGGCGCCCCGCTCAATCTCGCCTCCGAACCCGCGCTTTGCTGGCGCTCCATCCGAAGACAGGCGGCGTCGAGACGCGCGATCGCTTCGGCGATCTCGCCTTCGCCTATGATCAAGGGCGGCAGAAGCCGCGCGACATTCTCCCCGGCCGGAATGACGAGGATTTTTTCGGCCCGGGCGGCCGCGGCGAATTCATTGACCGGGAGGCGCAGCGCGACGCCCAGCATCAGGC
>CAWESJ010000339.1:0-10572 GCA_963811015.1 uncultured Alphaproteobacteria bacterium
GCAGTGCAATCGCTGGCTCGCGCATCCAAGAAGTCCGAGTACCAAGCACCCGCCGCCGCGCACAAACTGCCAAAGCATAGGCAAATCGATCACCCGACTCGTGGGCGAGCCGGGTGATTTTTTTCTGTAACAAAATTCGAACTCATGCTTCCGGTCCTTGATCTACCGAGTTCAAGCTTTGGCGCTCATTAATTGCCATTTATTTGAGAACTGCGTGATAAACCGGGAAAACATCCAGCATCACATAAACTTGCAATTGTCTAGGAAGTGTTGTCCCCTGAGGAAGCGTCAATCGAACCGATTGCACATTTCCTGCCATGTCGGTGGTGGTTAAACCTGCGCTCGCGCCGCTTGTCGACAATGGCGAGCGCGGCGTCGATGCGTTTCGCCAGCGCCCGGGCGCGCACCACGCCGCCGACGTCCGGCGAGACGACCATGACGTTGCCAAGATCCAACCGCTCCTTGATGTCGCGCACCAAATCGCGGGCGGAGAACAAATTATCGGTCGGGATGTCGAAAAAGCCCTGAATTTGGCCGGCGTGCAAATCAACCGTGAGGACGCGGTCGGCGCCGGCGCGGGTGATGAGATTGGCGACGAGCTTGGCCGAGATCGGCGTGCGCGGACCCGGCTTTCGGTCTTGCCGCGCATAGCCGAAATAAGGGAGGACCGCGGTGATCCGCCGCGCCGACGCGCGCCTCAGCGCGTCGATCATGATGAGCATTTCCATCAGGTGATCATTGGCCGGATAGGACGTCGATTGCACGATGAACGTGTCCTGGCCGCGAACATTCTCCAGAATTTCGACAAAAATTTCCATGTCGGCGAAACGACGGACCTGGCATTTCGCCAAGGGCAAGCCGAGATAGGCTGCAATCGCCTCCGTGAGAGCCCGATTGGAGTTGCCCGCCAGAAATCTTCATGCGCCGCCCCAATTCGCCACGCCGATTGCGAGCACCACCTTTAATCGCATCCCTTGACCTCGACAATTAGCCAGCAAGAAAAATCGCTTCGCCAAGACGGCTGGAAGCAAAGCGAGCTCCAGGCCAAATCGATGGACCTGAAGCAGAGGCGAAGAAGCGGCGTCCGGCTTTGGCGCATGTTTTCGAGAAAGTGAGCGGTTCTTCGAAATTTCGACATTGGATGGTTCCGCCGTCTCTTGAGACCATGCGCCAAAGCTTTTGATTTACAGGCGTTCCTCTATCGATCAAATTGAGTCTATCTGATCGGGAAGCGCGCAAGCCTGTCCGGACTAAAAAGGCCGAACAATTTTGACGGCCTTTATTGGATCGGCTGGAGGTCTCCGATCGCCGAACAAGAGGGCGGCGTCTTTTTCGCGGCCGGCGCAACGCCCAAATCACGCGTCGATCATTTCACGCGAACCCAGGTCTCCGAGCCGCAAAGCGTGCTGTTTGGAACGCAGCCTTGGATTTGGAGAGCTTTCTCGCTCTGCAATGATACTTTCGCGCTATAAAATTGGCCATCCTCGGCGTTATAGGTCGTCCCGGTCCAGAGATTATTGCCGGCCGGCCGCAAATTGATCAGGACTTCGATGCCAAGCACCGAGCGGCTGCGCTTGGCGGGATCCGGATTTTTTTCATCCCGGCCGGGCGCTGTCCGCGTCGTGGCGACGAAACCGCAAAAGCCTGCGCCGCATTTGCGGATCTGCACGGTGGCGTTGCCGTCCGCGACCCTCCATTCGCCGATTGGATCGGCCAGCGCTTGGGTGGCGGCGAAAGCGGCGAAAGCGATCGCGCTTGGGATCAGTCGACGTTTCATCTTTCCTCCAATGGCTATTCACCAGCGCCATGGCCGCTGGCCGGGGCCGTAGCGGCGGCGATCCGATGATGGACAATCCGGGCGTGATTTTCGCGACGCGCCCTTTGGGCTCAATCCTTTGGACTCCATCCTTTGGGCTCAAGGCGGCGCGGCGAGGCGCGCCAGAGATCCGCGCGAGCGGCGGGTTCGACATTCGGTCTCGCCTCGTCCTTTCGCGCGCCTTTTCTTCCCGGCGGCCGAATTCGATCGCTGCGCCGAATGTTGCAATCGCGGCGCTGTTGGCGCCCGCTCCGCCGAACCGCCTCGCGGTCGACGCCGGAGCCAGCCGAACTGCGTCGCGATTTTCGACAGGTAAACCGAATTTCGATTGGGGTCTAGAGCGTTGCAATTGGGAAAAGCAAGACTTTGTCGTCGCCCGGCGCGGAAGGTTTTCTCGCGCTCGCCTCGCTCGGCTCCGTCAAGCGCGCTCCGCCTTGCCGGTTTCGGCGGCGGACTGGGGCTCCGTATTGAGCGCGTGAATTTACGACGAAGACGCGTTCGCCGCCGGGCAGGCCGACGGCGAAGCAAGCCGCGCGCAAGAGGTTTCATGCTGGACGCTTTGGCGGAGCCTCCCGCGCCGCCGCCGAAATTTTGCGATGCTCGGCGGATGAGCGCCGGCCCCACGCCTCGCGCTATCGCACGTGCAAGGAGCGCGATCCCGCCGTCTGCGACGAGGAGAAGCAGGCCTTGCGAAAGGCTCGGAAAACCGCGGATAGATTGCCCGACGCGAGTCCGGCCGCATAACCGAATTGAAGCCCCGTCACTACGAGGACAATCTCCAAAATCATTTGCGCTGCGGTTCGAGCCGCGACAGCCGGCGCCGCGAGGACCAGAATGATCGCGACGCAGCTGACCGGAACGAGAATCAAGACCTTGAAATAGCGCCCGAGCAGAGCGCCGAACAGCGCGCCTCCGATGAATAGAAAACTCATCTCGATCCCTCCCAAGATCACCTGTCTTCTCTTATTTTTCTTATTGGGCGCTTTTGATTTTTGTTAGATTTAGCGCGAAACCATATTTTATAGAGTCTATTTCGCCGCGCAATCGCCGATGAGCGACGCCAGCGCGGGAGTCAGGCCTGCGAGACCGACAACGCCGTCGATCGTCGACGCGCCGTCGCTAATCGTGATTCCCAATTCCTCGGACCCATGCCACGGACCAGCCGCCAGCTCGGCGCCATCCACAGGCAGGCGGACTCCTGCGCCTGTTGGGATGATGTCGCCGTCAAAGTATGACTCATGGCCGGCCGCGCGCAAGGTGATTTTCGGGTGTGCGTGCGGTGGATATGGCTCGATCACAATGATGATAGCCTCGACGCTTTTGTCGCCGCAACGCAGCATCAGGCCGGCGAGACGCGAATCGGACCGCTCCAGGTCGGCGATGTGTAAAATGGCCGCACTCTGTGTCCCGGCGGCGGCGCCGGGAGAACGGACGCGGCGCCAGGTTTCGGTCGATGCTCGGGCTTGCGCTCTTTGCGTGCTTGTAGAGTCGGCCTCGCGCGTCGGGGCCTCGCGCTTGGGGCCCCCGGCTGCGGCGGAACCAACGGAAGCGCCTTGCGCCAACAGCAGTCCGCCAAGGACGATGGCGAGAGCAAAAAGACTAATCCGCGCCTGCATGTTTGCGATCCGGCGTCAGCCAATCTCTCGGCGATGTGCGACCCGCTGGAGCAGGCCGTCGCGCGACAACGCCTCGAGCGCCGATCGGTTGGAGATGAGACGTTGCGGGATTGTGGAAATCCGCGCCCAGCCGCCGGCGACCGAACGCCAAGAGGCCGCGCGCCCGCGAAAGCCAGCTTCAAAGCCCGTCGAAGAGGGCGGTGGAGAGATAGCGCTCGGCGAAGGAGGGGATGATCAGGACGATGTTCTTGCCGGCGTATTCGGGCCGCAGCCCGACTTCGACGGCGGCCGCGACCGCCGCGCCCGAAGAAATTCCGACCGGAATGCCCTCGAGCCGCGCGACCAGGCGGGCCGTGTCGAAGGATGTCTGATTGCCGACGGCGACGACTTCATCAATCAGCGACCGCTCCAGGATCGCCGGCACGAAGCCAGCGCCTATGCCTTGTATTTTGTGCGGTCCGGGCTGCCCGCCGGACAGAACCGGCGAATCCTCCGGCTCGACCGCGATGATCTTCAGGCCTGGGCGACGCGGCTTCAGGACCTGCGCGACGCCGGTGATCGTTCCGCCGGTGCCCACGCCGGATACGAAAGCGTCGATCTGGCCGTCGGTGTCGTTCCAGATTTCTTCGGCCGTCGTCAGGCGGTGAATTTCCGGATTGGCGGGGTTTTCGAACTGCTTGGGGATCACCGCGTCCGGGGTCGCCTCGGCAAGCTCCTGCGCCCGCGCGATCGCGCCCTTCATGCCTTGCGGCGCCGGCGTCAGGACGAGTTCGGCGCCGAGAAGAGCCAGCATCTTGCGGCGCTCGAGCGACATCGATTCCGGCATGACGAGAATGAGCTTGTAGCCGCGCGCCGCGGCGACGAAGGCGAGCGCTATGCCGGTGTTGCCGGAAGTCGGCTCGATCAGCACCGTCTTGCCGGGCGTGATCTTGCCGGCCGCCTCCATGACATTGATCATATGGGCGCCGATGCGGTCTTTCACGCTCGCGATCGGGTTGAAGAATTCGAGCTTCGCCAGGAGATTGGCCTTGACGCCTTTTTCCTTTGCGATCTTGCTCAATCGGACAAGCGGCGTGTTGCCGATCGTATCGATGATCGAGTTCATAAATCCGGCCGCGCCCTGGAGACGGCGCGGGAGTGGGGCTTGCGGCCTTGCTTGCGGCGGTCTGCGCCATTGGGCTGTGCTCCGAATGAGTTGCTGGAAAAAGCGGGTGGGCGCCCGGCGCCGGAGAATGGGCGACGCGGAGAAGATCAATCCTTGGGCGCTGCGAAACTTCGGAAGGTTTTTATCGCTCGCAGACGCGGTCCAATCAAGCGGAACATGCGCGGGCTCTCACCGATCGGATGCGGGCGATCGATGCGCCCGTCGCGCGGGATCCAGCGCGTGAATTCCGCGCGCTGCCGACGCCGTCTGGCCGCGACGAAACGCCCGAAAACTCCAGGCGGCCGCCCGCGGCGGCCTGGAGTTCCTTCCTATGTGCTCCTGTCGCCAACCGGATCGATCAGCCCTGGGGCTGGGGAATGATGCGCAGATAGGGGCGCGGCGCGGTCCAGCCGTTGGGATATTTCTTCTTCGCGTCCTCATCGGAGACCGACGGAACGATGATCACGTCCTCGCCGTTTTTCCAATTGACCGGCGTCGCGACCTGGTGCTTCGAGGTGAGCTGAAGCGAATCGATCACGCGAAGCACTTCGTCGAAATTGCGGCCGGTGCTGGCGGGATAGGTCAGCGTCAATTTGATTTTCTTGTCCGGGCCGATGACGAAAACCGAGCGCACGGTCAGCGTGTCGCTCGCATTCGGATGGATCATGCCATAGAGATTGGCGACCTTGCGCTCCGGGTCCGCGATCAAGGGGAAATTGAGCGCGTGGCCCTGAGTTTCCTTGATGTCGTTCGCCCATTGCTCATGGCTCGCGAGCTGATCGACGCTGAGGCCGAGCACCTTGACGTTGCGCTTGTCGAATTCGGGTTTGAGCTTTGCGGTGTAGCCAAGCTCGGTCGTGCAGATCGGGGTGAAATTCTTGGGATGCGAAAACAGGATCGCCCAGGAATTGCCGATCCAGTCATGGAAGCGGATGTGCCCTTCGGTCGTATCAGCTTCGAAATCGGGGGCTATGTCGCCAAGTTGAAGTGCCATCTCACAATACTCCGAATTATGCTGCTGGAAGAGTCACGCCTGTGTTCGTTCGCGCTCGTCAAGCGGCACCCCTCTGGGCGGGCGAGGTCGAGCGCTCCGTAACGGAGAGTATTAAGTCTACGCTTCGTGTCAACAAACAAAATGCGCCGCTTAGAACGATTCCACGCAATTGAATTGGGCTTCGGCGCTTATCATTTGTTTTTGCAGGCGTCAGGCGGCGCGAGCGCGAGCCCCGGCCGCCGCCAAGCCCTTGTCGAGATCGGCGAGAATATCGTCAATATGTTCTATGCCGACCGAAAGCCGAACATAGCCTTCCGAAACCCCGGTCGCGAGCTGTTCTTCCGCGCTGAGCTGCGAATGCGTCGTCGTCGCCGGATGAATGGCGAGGCTGCGGGAATCGCCGATATTGGCGACATGGTAGAAGAGCTCCAGATGGTCGATACCGTTTTACCGGCTGCTGAGCAATACGCAACGGAGAGTCGAGTAAATCAGGCATAAAGATAACCGTTAATCGCCATCGGTCAGACTTGCAGAACCTGAGGTCAACGCAGCTTGAGCGCCGCAGGCGAGCTCCATGCAGCGCGCGATCGGATGATCCAGCCTGACCTCTGATGAAGCTGCTTGCTGATCGCCAGCCGAAACCAGGCGTGGCCACCTGCTGGCGACAAAATGCCAAGCTTGCGCGCTATCTCGCCCCTGTGTGTCGCCGGTGACGTAATAGAGCCATCCGGCGCGGGCGGCTTCGTCCAGCCGCAAGCCGTCGTGATCGGACTTGCGCGCGATGACGTTTAGACCGCGTCCGCTCGGGCCGCCCGCGCGGCGACGAGGTCGGGCAGCCGCGCCAATATCGTCGAAGAGACTCGCGCCCGCCGCTGTCAAATGCTTCTTGCTCCGTCAAGTGTGCGAAGAATGGCTCGCCCCGATAAACCCGAACACACCCACTGAGCTTGCCCGCCCAGAAGAGGACGCCCGCGCACTTCTTTCGATCACCAGGCAATCTTTCTCTCGCCACGCCCATAACGCGCGCGGCGTGCAATAAAAGATCCGGGGCTCTGGTTTTCCCTCCGCGACCTCGGTCGCGGAAAAAATGTTGGGCGCGAACAAGTTCTCGTAGCCGGCCAGTTGAAGCGAGTGGCGCAGTCTTTCAGGCCCGCTCGAAGAGGCCACGCACATACGCGCGCGCGCAAACCCTCGACCGCCTGCCCAGCACGCCTTCGACCCCTTAGCTCGCGCTCAAACGCAACCAAAATCGCGCGAAAAATCAACACGAAACGCCTCGGGCAAACGGGCCCCGAGCTCCTGGCTCGATTCCAAGCATGGCTCAATCAGCCGGCGCCCCCAAGAAGCGCTCGCGCGTTTCCTGATCGGTCAGGCTAAGGCCAGCTTCGCTAAGCCTGCGGCGCATGACGCCGAGCGCGATCACTTCTGCCTCGTCGGCACACGCCGTCGGCATTGAAAATGACCAATTCAGGCCAGCGAGACTTATGGGTCAGCTCACGAATTTCCCGTTCGGTTCGACGCAGCATTGAGGCTTGGGCGCTTTCGCGCGCGGAATGCCGCGATTGCCGCGCCTGCCTGCTGCCTTGCCTGTCGCGAGCGCCGACATCGACGACATCGCCGAGGCCATCGTCTTCGTCCCGGCCGCACCGACCATCGTGAAGCCAGAAGCACCGGCTCCGGACTTTCTGGCGATTCCACCGTCTTGTTGCATACATCGGCCATGATGATCTGGCAACGAATTCGCCGCGCGCCGCGCCGCCGCCGACCACCCTGATCGAGTTGAATTCGTAACCCGACCCCTCGAGCTTGCTCACGATGTCGGCCAGGCCATAGGCGAGCCCGCAGAGACCGGCGACATAGAGTTCTGCAGGCTCGCAGGTCTTCGCGCAGGTCCATCCCCATCACGGCCCCGCGCGCGCCCGCATCCGCCAATGGCGATCGGGCGCCGATGAAGTCGGGCAGGACATGCAGGCCCTCGGCGATCAGCGCCGCTCGCGACAGGCCGCCGGCGCGGGCGACAATGTCCTTCTCGAGCGCAGCAAGCGCTTGCGGCCCGGCGCGCGCCGAGAGTCCGCAAAAGCCGGATGCAGCCGCAGGAGATGATCGATCGCGCCGCCGAACGCCGACTGTCCGCCGTCGATGAGCCATTGATCGGGGGTCAGCGCCCCGAAATGCGGCCCCCAAATCCCGTCGACAACGCGGCCCGTCGGCAAGCGCCATGCAGCTCGACGAAGTGCCCAGAATCAAGCGCCAGGCGCCGCCGCGGATCGGCGTGCCGCCGCCCGCGCGCGCGCCGAGCGTGCCCGCGGCGCCCGCGTGGGCGTCGATCAGCCCGCGCGCCGACGGGCGTCCGGGCCGCAAGGCCATCGCCGCGGCGGCCTCGACCGTCAATCCCTGCCCGAGCGGCGTCGCCCGGCGGACGCCGGACGAGCGCCAATGAGGGCGAGTGATCGTCCCTAGAAAGCCGAGACCCACGCTGTCGAAAATTCGTCCGGCCAGCGCTTCTCATGCGCGAGATAGCCGAACTTGCAGGCGCCGTGCAGGCCGAGCGAGTGAGCGACCCGTGCCCGAAACGACAGGAAATCGGTGAGATCGAAAAAATGCCCGGCCTTGGCGATGGTTTGGGGCTTGCGCCGGGCGAGCCACGCAAGCTTCGGCGCATGCATCTCGGGCGAAATCTTGCCGCCCACATAGACAGCGCAGGTCTCATGCCCGCCGGCGTTGATCCGCTCGGCGTCGTCGACGGCGCGATGATCCATCCACACGATCACGTCGCGCTCGGGCGCGCCGGTCGGGCTCACCGAGAGGGGGCGCGCATCGCGGTCGAGCGCGACCAGCGAGCAGGTCGCGTCGAAGCCCATGCCGCGACCGCCTCGGGGCGGCAGGCCCGACGCCTCGACGCCTCCGCGACGGCGGCGGCAACCGCGCGCCAGATGTCGTCGGACGATTGCTCGACGATTCGCCCGGCTCGCGCCAGACCGCGATCGGCCGTCGGCGCTAGCGATGGCCGCCCGGCCGAATTGAAAACGCCGGCCCGGCGCTCAGCGCGCCGACGTCCACTCCGATATAGGCCTCGCGCATTCGATCCCTGGCGTCGATGGGGCCGGAGACTTCTCCATTTCCGGCGTCCCTGGCAAAAGCGGAAAGCGCCTGAGCGCGCCGAGCGCTCTATGCTCAGGGCGAGTTTTCATCCTCTACGTTGACCCAGTGAGAACGATTCGCCGCTGTCCAGCCGCGACCTTCCCAGCCTTCGTTCGTCGACCATGGGGGAAACGTCGGGGAGCAAGGCCGCACACTATCTGGGGCGGAGGCGGGACTGGCTGCTGTTCCGCTGTCTTGCTGGTTAATGCTGGAGGCGGAGACGCGGGATCAGCGAAGGCCGCGAAACTCCCGTTTCCATCCTACCACCCCCGGACAGCCGCTTCAACGCCGCCGAAAAGCGCAATTCCGCGCGGCTCCCGCATACATTTTCTTCCGGAAAAGATAGACCTGTGCTATATATTGACGTGTTCGCCGATTAAAACGGCCCCGGGTGATCTGGAGCAAGCGGAACGAGAGTTCGAGCCATTGTTTGCAGGCAGACGAGGGGGCAGATTTTTATTTGAATTGGCCGTAAGCCATTGAAAAAGGCTCGATTTGGAAAATAAACGCTAGTAAATGCAAGCAAATTTATTAGCGTTTAATGTCCTGTTTACTGGCGTTTGCTGGCGCCTATCTGCGAAGAGAACCTATCTCGCCGCCTCCCTCAACCTTGCCGCTGCGGCCTCAGGTGTCAGATCCCGTTGGGGAGAGCCGAGCATTTCGAAGCCGACCATGAACTTCCGGACGGTCGCGGAGCGCAGAAGCGGCGGGTAGAAATGCGCGTGCATCTGCCATTCAGCGTGCAGCGCGCCGTCGGTCGGCTTCTGATGGAAGCCCATCGAATAGGGGAACGGCGCATCGAACAGGCGGTCATAGAGCTTGGTCAGTTGGGATAGGGCCTGCGCGAGCGACGACTTCTCTCCTGCGCTCATCTCGTCAAACCCGCCGATGCGGCGGCGCGGGCAGGATCATGGTCTCGAACGGCCAGTTCGCCCAAAAGGGCACGAGCACGCAAAAATCGTCGTTGGCGAGGACGATGCGCTCGCCGTGCTGAAGCTCCTGCGCGAGATAGTCGAGGAGCAGCGGCCGGCCGTGCTGCAGGAGATAATCGGCCCTGGCGGTGGGTTTCCTTTCCAGTTCGTTCGGCAGATGGCGGGTCGCCCAGATCTGGCCATGCGGATGAGGGTTCGAGGCGCCCATCATCTCGCCCCGATTCTCGAAAATCTGCACGGAGCCGATGTCGGGCAAGCGCGCCGAGCGCGATCGTCTCCTCGACCCAGACGTCGACCACCCGCTCAATGTCGGCGACCGCCATGCCTGACAGGGTCAGATCGTGGCGCGGGGAAAAGCAGAGCACGCGGCAGCGTCCCGGTTCGCCTTCGGCGACGAGCAGTCCGTCCCGTTCCGCATCGGTCGGCGCGTCGGCCTGCAACGCCTGAAAATCATTGTCGAACACGAAAGTATGCGGTAGTCGGGATTGCGAGCGCCGCCCGCGCGCAGGTTGCCCGGACAGAGATAGCAGTTCGGGTCATGGGCGAGCGCCGTGGGCGCCGCCTTCGCGCTCGCGCTGGCCCTGCCAGGGACGCTGCGCGCGGTGAGGCGACACCAAGACCCATTCGCCGGTCAGCGGATTGAAACGGCGGTGCGAGGCGCCGCGAAGCGGCTCTGCGCTCGCCACGGCGGCGCTCCTCAAACTGGGATCAGCCGCGCGCCGTCGGACGGCGCGCAGACGAAGATGTCCACATCCAGGCCCGTTGCGATCCGATAGCCGTCGGTCAGAACTTGCGACGCCTTGTCGATCGCCGATTCTTCGATCAGGCTGACGGTGCAGCCGCCAAAACCCCCGCCCGTCATGCGCGAACCGTAGACGCCCTTAACATGCTGGGCCAGTCCGGCCAGCGTGTCGACCTCGGGACAGGTG
>CAWESJ010000340.1:0-6150 GCA_963811015.1 uncultured Alphaproteobacteria bacterium
GAATGTGATAGAGAGCGCCGGCGACGCCAAGCGCGACGACCCCCATATGCTCGATGCTCGAATAGGCCATCAGCCGTTTGATCCCCTGCTGGCGCACAATGAACAAAGCGCCAATAAGCAGCGACAACGCGCCGAACGCGACGAGAGCGAGTTGCGGCAACTGTCCGAGATGCGCAGCCTTGGTGACGCCCAGAACGCGAACAATTCCTATCATCGCCGTATTTAGAAGGGCGCCCGACAACATTGCCGACACGGGCGCTGGACTTTCGCTATGGGCGTCCGGGAGCCAGCTGTGCATGGGCGCCAAGCCGACCTTCGTCCCGTAGCCCACAAGCACGAGCAGGAAGGCGAGCATCATCAGAACCCGGTTCATTCCGGCGCGGCTGCGGTCAAGACCGCCCAGGTCATCTTGTAGGTTGGCCCGAGAACGAAACTGCCAGCCCAGTAGAAGAGCATTGTGCCGAGCAAACGCAAGGCTGATCCCGGCCGAAACGACCATGATATATTTCCAGGCGGCCACCATGCTCTCAGCGACGCGCTCGAAGGCGACGAGGAAGGCGCTAACGAGCGCGGTCAGCTCGATCGCAATCCAATAAATGCCTATGCTGTTCATCAGCGGCCCGATCAGCGTGGTCAGGCCAAAACCGGCGAACAGCACGTAGAACTTGAAGAGTCGTTCGTCCTCTTCAAGGAGCCGCATGTAGCTGACGGCATAGATCGAGGCGAGGAAATAGACAATCGACGTGCAAAGGATCACCCATGCCGCCGCGGGGTCGACGAAGATGTAATCATCCCAAAACGGCATCTGCTTCCCATCAACCAGGAACGGGAGGGGCAGCGCAAAGGCAAACGACGCTGCGCCGGCGATCAGGTTGAGCGCTTTGCAGACGCGAGCTCGACGTATGAGCAAGCAGCCGGCCGCCGCCATCAGGCGGCGCCGCCGATAAAGCGAGAATCAGCGCGCCAACCATCATCCCACCAGCCGCTTCAGTTCGAGGTTGCTCGTCGTCCCCGCATGGGTCAGGAGATAGCCGACGAGCCCGCCGAAACACGCCACGATAATGAGCAGATCGAACAGGATGACCATTTCGATCAGCAAGGGCATTCCAGGCACAGAATCTGCAGAGCCGAGGAAACTGCCGTTCTCGAGCGCCAACAGGCCGAGGATCTGGCTGACCGCCTCGTGACGCAGCGCGAGAATGAGAAACCCAATGAGTTTCATCGACAGCATGACGGTCAGCGTCAGGGCTGCGACGGTCAGCTCCAGATGTAGCTCTGCCGCCACTCGGAGAATGTTGAAAGCCCCAGGATCACGAACAAGGCGCCAACGAGGAGGCTGGCGCTCGGCTGGAGAAAAAGATGGATCTCGAGATCGACGTCCAGCCTACGAATGATTCGTCACACCAGATAGGGCAGCAGAAGACCGCGAATGCGTATAAATAATTGTTGAGCCACCGCGACCCCTCGATCACGAAAGACCGGAGCAAGCTCGCAATCGCCAAGAGGCTGAAAAGCGATGAGGCGAGCGGACTGAGTTGCTGGATAAGCATGATCGCTAACTCAGTTGGGTTCCGACAATGGAAAGGACCGCCAGACGAAGGAGGCGGCGAGCGGCTCTTGGTAGCGGTAGAGGCGCAGCCGCGATTGAGCGGTCTCGACGAAGACGAAGACGACGACGCAGGCGACAAGGAGGAATTTAATAACGAGACCGACAGCTGGACCTACGGCGCCGACCGCGGCGCCCTTGGCCGACAGTCCTCAAGGAAGGATCAGCATGTTGCAGAAAATCGTGTAGAGAATGAATTGCTTCATCTTCGACGCCCATTTGAGGAGCGCCAATAGGGGACCGGAATATTCCAGGATCCGGCCTTCGTCGATCATATAGACCTCGATATGCGTGCTCGAATGGATCGGCATCCGATCCGTTTCGACAAGCAGCAGGATGAAGAAGGCCGCGACGAGAAAGAGGTGGGCGGGGCTCCAGTAGACCGCCCAGCTCGACACGAGCAGATGATTGACGACGAACGGGAGCATCGCCTTGTCGAGCAAGGCGATCCCGGCGAAGACCAGGATCAGCGTTGGCTCGGCGAGGATCGCGACCATCACAGCGCGGCTCGAACCGACGCCGCCATAAGCGCTCGACGTGTCGAGCCCCGCTAATGTAATCATGAAAGAGGCGAGCGTATGCAAGATTTGGGTTCGGAGGAGAATTGTCCGCGCAACAAGCTAGAGGAGGGCATGGGAACGCCGGTCCCTGGAGATGCTGTGTTGTTCCGCCTCTTTATCGGTGAGAACCAGCGCTATCACAAACTCCCGCTCCATAAGTCAATAGTGCTCAAAGCTCGCGAGCTGCATCCGGCGGGCGCAACCGTGCTTCGTGGACCTATGGGATTCGGACATTCGAGCCGGCTCAACACAGCAAATATTCTACGGCTCAGGGAGGATCTTCCCATTGTCATCCAAATTGTCGACGGCGAATCGAAGATCCAGGTGTTCTTGCCGATGCTTGATCAGATGACTGGGAGCTGCCTCGTAACGCTCGAGAAGGTCCATGTCCTTGCTTACTGCGAGACGAAAATCGAATCCGCCCACGTATGATCGCGGCCCCGCCGGTTGCAGAGCGCCGCGGCCTTACAACGAGAGCCAAGAGAGCCGCAAACCGCCGCGCGGCTCGTTCAAGCCGCGATGTCCAACCTTCCGAGCAGAAAATGATCATGACGCCATGCGCGTCGCAGAGTAACGGACCCCGCGATCAGTCATGCTCTCGAAACGCTCCAGCTGCTCGCTTGGCCGCCATGCCGGAGCCAGCTTGTTGCAAGCAATTCGTAATGGCGCCAGACCAGCCCAGCCTTCATCGCGCTCGATGAACTCAACCCTCATCTCGGCGCCAATTATGTTGACCAGCGTTCGTTATCTGCTCGCAGCAGTCGCCTCGCCAATTTGCTGCGCCAGGACGTGAACCAAGTCAGTGAAACGGTATGGCTTAGGCACTCTGGGCGCGCCAAGGCGCTCTGGAGGCCAAACCGTCGCATCGTCGTAACCCGACAGAAAAACATGTGGCACATTCCGCGCCGCAAGCGCAGCCGCCACAGGAAAGCTGAGTTCGCCGTCTAGGTCGACGTCTAGAAGCGCGCCATCGAGCGGCTCTTCCCTGGCGAGACGCAACGCCTCCCGCACGCGCCCAGCCGGCCCAATTACAGTGCAGCCACAATGTTCCAAGGAATCACATAGGGCGGCGGCGACTAAATAAACATCCTCGACGACCAGTATCTTCAGCCCGCGCAAACTGACCTCTTCGCTCGTCATTGGACTATACTCGAAAGGCGATTGAAGCAGCCTCGGGCCGCCAATTTCGCATTTATCCGGCGCCAATAGGAAAGCTGATCGCGCAGCGAAACCCCTCAGGCAGGAAGCTCAGCCGCACCTCTCCGTCCATCTCGTAATCGACTACCTCAGCGATAAAATGGGCGCCAAAGCCCGTCTTTGGAAACGCGTCAATGCGCGGTCCGTTCCATTCCGCCCAAACCAAAAGGACTTGCCTGCCTTTGTTCGCGTCGGCGATTTGCCACGACAAATCAACATGGCCCTCCGGGACCGAAAGCGAGCCGTATTTGGCGGCGTTCGTCGCCAGCTCATGAAGCACCATCCCCAGGGTCGACGTCTTATTGGGCGGCAGCAGGACAGTTGGACCGGCGACTACAATCTTGTCGTCGCCAGATTTGGCGTAAGGCGCGAGCACCGCCCTGGCGAGTTCAGCCAAGCCCACGTCGGCCCAGGCGTCCTTGGATAGAAGCTCCTGCAGCGCGCCCATGGCCAGCAGGCGGCCCTCGAAAGCCGCCCCGAATTCCTCCAGCGACGCGCCGCTTCCCAACATCCGCGCCGCCATGGAAGCGACAGTGGCCAAAATATTCTTCACACGATGCTGCAGCTCGTGCAGCAGCCTGTTCTGGCGCGCTTCGGCTTTCTTGCGCTCTGATATGTCCACTATGGCCGCGATCGCGCCGCGTGGCAGGCCCTGCTCATCGAACAACGGCGCCGCCGAAGTCATGACATCTACCGAGCTGCCGTCGCTCCTCACCAGTCGCGCCTCGCCAACTGCGACGGACTGGCCGGTATAGACCGCCTTCTGCAAGGGCTGCTCCCAGAACGGCAATTCGCGATCTTGGTCAAACAGTCGGAACGGCGTCACAACATCTCGCGGTCCCTTGCGATCGGTCTCATCGCCGATGAGGCGAGCGCCACAGCGATTCACCTGGATCTGCTGCGCTGCGTCATTGCTCGCGATAAAAATACCTGCGGGCACAAGATCGAGAATCTGCTCCAGGCTCTCCGCCCGGTCTCGCATCTCACGAGTTCAGGCGGATGATCTCGGCTTCGGCGGTCGTGATCCGGGTCACGTCGATGAAGGTCATAACCACGCCGTCGATGACGTTCTCGGTCGTGCGATATGGCAGCATCCGCATGATGTAGCGCTTGTCGCCATCGCCGCTCTCGACCTGCGTCTCTACGACGGACAGCGTGCGCAACACGCGTTCGGCGTCTTCCTGGGGGGGATCAACTGGGAGACTCGAACGCAGATGTGATAGCGGACGTCCGATGTCGGCTTCCACCAGGTTGAATATGTCCCTGATCGCCGGGGTGAAGCTCTTGACCTGGAATTGGCGGTCAAGAAAGATAGTGGCGATCTGCGTGCCCTCCAAAAGGTTTGCAATATCGCTGTTGGCGCGGCTCAGACTGTCCACCCTCACCTTCAGTTCGGAATTTACCGTCTGCAGCTCTTCATTGATGGATTGGAGCTCCTCCTTCGAGGTTTCCAGCTCCTCGTTGGAGGATTGCAGCTCCTCATTAATCGACAACAACTCTTCGTTGCCCGACTTCAGTTCCTCGTTCGCGGATTCCAGCTCCTCGGTGGTTGTTTGCAGGCGTTCCCGCGTCGCGCGCAAATTTGCTTCGAGCTGGCGCACCGTCGCGCCTTCCGCATCGGCCACGGTCTCTGCCTGCTCCAGCTCCGAGAGCAATTCCATGCCGCCGATATCCTGAAAAATGACCATACAGAGCGCTTCTTCCTCGCCATCGCGTCGAATTGGCTGAACAATCAAATTGAGGCGTTGCTCTCCCGCTTCGAGCGCCACCCTGACGTCGCTCTGGACGATAGCGCGGCCCGTCGCGCTCGCTGTATGGACCGCGGCGCGCAGATCGAGCCGCAGTCCGCGCCGCGCCATGCCGAAAATATTGCTGGTGGGAGGTCCCGCCTGCAGTTCGAGATATTTGCCGGTCCGGGCCGAGGCATAACGGATGTCGCCTTCTGCGTCGACGACGACATAGGCAGGCGCAAAGCGCTCCAAAAGCAATCGCTCCGCCGCCTCCTTCGGAGTGCCGCCCGACGAGGCGATGCGCATGGTCTGTGATGGCTTGCCGCTAGGGGCCGTGGGCGCGACAAGCGGAAACTCCAAGGCTTTCTTGCTTGGTTGGGGCTTCTGCTTGAAAATGCGATGTTGCCGGTCGGCGATCGAGAAGAGCTGCGGATGCCGGGTCACGTTTTCCGAAGAGCCGAGCAAAAGGTAGCCCCCGTCCAGCAAGGCGTAGTGAAAGATCGGAATTAAGCGCCGTTGCATTTCCGGGTTGAGATAAATCAAGAGATTGCGGCACGAGATCAGGCCAAGCTTCGAAAATGGCGGGTCGCGCAATACGTTGTGGCGCGGAATAAGCACATTTCCCGTATTTCGCCGACAATCCGATAGGCGCCGTCCTCACGCAGGAAAAACCGTTCCAGGCGCGCGGCCGAAACGTCCTTGGCGATGCTTGCAGGGTAGCGGCCCGCGCGCGCGGTCTCCAGCGCATGCTCGTCGATGTCGGTCGCGAAAACCTGCAACTTCAGCGTGGCCTGCAACTCGAGCATATATTCGCGCAGCAGGATCGCGATCGAATAAGCTTCCTCCCCGTGGAGCAGCCGGGCGCCCAGACCCTTACCGAAATCCTCGGCCCCCTTCCCTTCGAAGAGCGCCGGGATGATGTCTCGCTCCAGCGCCTCGAAGACTTGCGGATCGCGGAAGAAATTCGTCACCCCGATCAACACGTCTTGGAACAGGAGGTCTATTTCACCCGGCTCCTTGCTTAGGCGCTCGAGAAATTCCGCTGCGTTGATCCAGT
>CAWESJ010000341.1:0-3421 GCA_963811015.1 uncultured Alphaproteobacteria bacterium
ATCTTGTGCCCGCGCCTTTTTGCAGGAGGGCGCCGTAGCGCGTTTGTTCCTCCGTGGCGAAGTCGAGCGCCGCGGTCATAGTGGCGACATCCGCCTTGGCTTCCTCGATCTTCGCCTGCTGCTGAATCAACGCGGCCGCGACGCCCTCGAGGCTGGCGCGGCTTTTATCGAGATCCGCCTGAGACTGCAGAAGAGCGACCCGAAAATCGCGATCGTCGATCCGCGCGAGAACCTGACCGGCCTTCACCGGCTGATTGTCGGCTGCGAAAACCTCTGCGACAAAGCCGCCGACCTTCGGCGCCACAACGACCTTGTCCGCCTGCAAAAAGGCGCCGGGTCATCCGCGTGTCCTCGCCCATGAAATGCCCGAGTTGTGCCGATGATCGACAGCACTTCCTCCTCCGAAAACTCCTTCAACAACGGCAGCGACAAATAGAGCGTCCGGCCCTGGCTTTTGCCGTTGTCATGGACCACCGCCAATTCCGTCACGAAGAAGTTAACCTGAAGCCCAATGACGATCGAGTCTGGCGGCTGGGTTTGCAGGCGCGCGGCGGCTTCGCGCGCCAACCGCCACAACGCCGGCGCCTCTTGCGGCGTCACTTCGCGCGACATCGGCTCTTTGAATTCCATCGGGACCCGTTTCAACAGGATCGACGCGCTTTGCCAAAGCGCAAAAATGCCGCCGACCACGATCGCGAGAAGCATCTGCGGGTAGTAATGATGTGCCAGCAGCACTGTCAGTTCGAAAAAGATCCCGTAGGTCAGCAACGGAATGAGCAGGAATACGTTGATGAGCGCCGCCGCAATACTGATGCCCCATCCCAACCGATAACTCCGCAGCAGCGCCCGCGGCGAACCCCGGGCGGATTTGTTCAGAATGAACACCGCGACGATCGAGAGCACCGCGACCGCCACCAAAACTCCCGACAAATACAATCCCCATTGCAGCCGCTTGTAAGTGCTGACGATCCCCGCCTTCCACAACCCGTCGTGAAGCCGCCGCATGTCCGGCGATGGGTCCAGGCAGACTTGTCGGTAGTCGATGTGCGACTCTTTCTTGAGGCGCGATTCCCGCTCCGACGGCGTCAGATTCGTCCCGGCGTTGATGGCGGCAACCACCTGCTGGCGCACGTTGTTGCTCAGCCACTGCGGTGCGACGGCATAAATACCGAGCGTCAGCACCGGCACCAGAAGCCCCTTTAGCAGCACGGTGGCGAGGCGCTTTTGGATGTCTTCCGGCGCTTTGTTGTTGTTCATGGTTCGACCCAGTTCAACAACTCATATCGGATAAATCCGGCAATGGCTTAAGTGCGACAAAAACTCATCTGCTTGCTGACGAGCGCCCTCACTCTTGACCCAAGTCAGTGTGGTCGTTTTACAGGCAACAGGTTCGAGACCCGGGTCCAACGGCCCTTTCGCGGTCGCCGAGCCGTCTATTTCAATCGCCATGGATCACGCCGCGGGCCGCGCAGCCGGTCCGCGTATTATGCGGCATCAGTGAAAACATGACTTTTCGTCCAAGTCAACAAACAACTCTCCCATCTTGTCGGGATATGCCCTGGCAAACTCCGACCACCAACCGCCGGGACGCAATAAAAAGCTGTGCGTATCATCACCGTAGCGGCACCGTAAAATCTTCATCTCGTAATCGGGACGAATCATGCTGTTAATGAAGTTCAAAGCCAGGTATCTGTCCTCGGGGTTATACTTCAACTCCAACCGGCCTGTCCTGCCGCCGCAAGTGACTGTAAATATCCGCTCGTCAACAAACTCAAACTGAAAATATCCCGCCGGCAGTCTGGCCGCAACATCCTCGAAAATCGGCTCTTCTTCCGATCGGTGATCAACCGCGATACATTCCTCCGAATCCGCAAAATCAAAAACGGCATCCTTGTCCCCCGACACCAACTTCTGCTCATTCTGTGTCAGCCTCATAAGTAAAGTCTGCGCGGGTTTGGGTTTGTCTGAACTGGCCGGTGGCGTCGGATTTGAGCCGGAGCCGAATAATCGCTTGAAGAAACTCATTCTTGTCCTTTCGTGTTTTGTTGTGCGTGATGCGGCCTGACAGATAATGGACGACGGGCAGGTGTGCTCGCTATTGACACATATTCAGCGTGGTCGTTTTTCATGCGGCAGGTTCGAGACCCGGGTCCAACCGCCCCGCCGCCGCCGCCGAGCTGTCCATTTCAATCGCTTCCCGGATATTCCCGGCGCCATTGGCGCGGCATCAGACGAAACTACAACCTGGCGCCAAAAAGTGTCAATAGTGGACGCCTGGAAGTTATTCGCTTTAGCCAAGACGACTGTTCGTGCGTTCCCATGCCGGGTCGATTTACATGACCGCGTCTTTTATCTGTCAAACGGCCTCAGCCACGGTGGAGCATGAAATAAGCAACCCCCACGCCCATGACGGACAAACCACATGACGCGACAGCCCCCGGCCACGGTGCGGCAAATAATGCTCCGAGCACGAAGGTGCCGAAGGCAAAACCCGCAATTGAGCTGACAACCGTAAAAACGTTCTTGTTGGTTATTTCTGACACTGCCGGTTTCTTTTCACCGAGGAATTTATCTGCGTCCATATAATCATCATTCGTTCAATTTGATTGGGTGGCGGCTGATCCGATATTGCGTTCCCCAAACTCACAATGCAATCCATTTCACTTTTACCTGTTCGGCCTCCGCCGCTCGTCTCCTACGTGATAGTCTTGCCGGTTTCCGGGTCGAAGAACAGCGCTTGGCCCATGTCAAAGCTCAACCGCACGGTTTCGCCGCTCGCGGCTGGCTGGTTGGCCGAAGTCCTTGACACGAACGAAATGCCGTCGGTTGAGCAATAGAGGTAACTTTCCGCCCCGGCCCGCTCCACTCGTTCGACGGCGGTCGCGATAGGGACGCCGCTCCCTTCCCTGGCCTCACCGATATGCTCGGGACGCAAGCCGAGAGTAATCGGGTGGCCGACCTGTTCCTGCAGGGCCGCGGCCAGTCCGCGCTCAGAGGGAACGCGAGCTTGTGGCCGTTTCCCGTTCCGAAGAGGAGGGCGCCGCTTTCGCGCGCGAGCGTGCCGTCAAAAAAATTCATCGGCGGCGATCCAATAAACGCAGCGACAAACCGCGTGGCCGGCCGCCGATAAAGGTCCAGGGGCGGGCCGGCTTGCTCGATTGTTCCGTCCTTCATTACGGCAAGATGGTCCGCCAGCGCCATCGCCTCCGACTGGTCGTGGGTGACGTAGATCGTCTTGGCGCCGGCGCGACGGTGCAGAGCGGCAATCTCGCCGCGCAGTTGGAGGCGCATGGAGCGTCCAGGTTGGAGAGCGGTTCGTCAAACAAGTAAACGCGAGGCTGCCGCACGAGGGCGCGACCGAGGGCGACACGCTGGCATTCGCCGCCGGAGAGAGCCGGTGGCTTTCTGCAAGCAACGGCGC
>CAWESJ010000342.1:0-11449 GCA_963811015.1 uncultured Alphaproteobacteria bacterium
TCAATTCCTGCTGCGCGCCATACTGCCCACGGTCCTTCACGTCGTGACGGCGATCGCCGCTGGATATGCGGTCGGCTCGGAGTTTTCGACGCGCAGCCGAAGGGCGTGGATGAGAGCGGCGGGAGGCAGCCAGCTTGCGGCTCTCGTTGGAAAATTGGCCCCGCTCTTCGCCATTTTCATCCTGATGATGGTCGTCGTCGCCGTAATAATCCATGGACTCTATCACATTCCTTTCCGTGGCGATTTACTTATGATGGGCGCGGCCGCCTGCCTGTTGGTGATCGCCTATCTCTCGGTCGGCGCTCTCTTCCAGCTCTTGGTGCGAAATCTTGCGCTCGCCCTCAGCCTCACCGCCATCTTCTGCTCTCCGGCCTTCGGTTTCGCCGGCGTCGGCTTCCCCCTGCTGGGCATGGGCGGGTTTGCGCGCTTTTGGGGACGCTGCTGCCGCTGCGCTGGTACATTCAAATTTTGTTTGATCAGGCGGTTCGCGGATTGCCGACATCGGTCTCAGCGGAGCCCTTCGCAATCCTGGGCGGCCTTGCTGTCCTCTATTTTGGGTTTGGATGGTTGCGCCTGCGCGCGATCGTTAGGCTCGCGCCTTCCCTTGTCCCCGAATCGCCGCCAATCAATGAGGCCTATGCGGGCGGCGGCGTCGGAGCGGCGATGGCCGCCGAGTGTCGCCGCATTCTCACTGACCGCGGCGCGTTTGGCCTGATTGTCTTGGCGCCCCTCATTTACGGCGTCCTTTATCCACAGCCTTACCTCGGCCAGGTTCTGCGAGGCATACCCATCGCGGTTGTTGATCAGGATGGAACGGAGCTCAGCCGCGATCTTGTTCAGACCCTGAACGCGGATGAGGCCATCAAGGTCGAGGTTCGCGCCGCGACTTTGGCCGAGGCGCAGGGAGCGCTCGCAAGACGCCAAGTCTTCGCGATTTTGGGAATTCCCGAAGGTACGGAACGGGAGGTGTTGAAGGGAAACAGAGCCCGGTTGGCCGCCTATGTCGATTTAGCGTATTTTCTTCTCTACAACCGGGCGGCGCAGGGAATTTCCGAAGCGAGCGGGGCTGTTAACGCGGAGATCGCCGCGCATGGCGCGCGATCCAATGGAAGTCTCGCCCACGCGGCTTTGATCAAGAGCTCGCCGGTTGAGCTGGTGACGGAGCCTCTCTTCAACCCCACCGGAGGCTACGCCAGCTATGTCGTGCCGGCTGCTTTCGTGCTGATCCTGCAGCAAACCCTTTTCATGGGCTGCGCGACGTTGGGCGGCCTCGCATTCGAGCAGCGCGGACGCGAGGGGCGACGAAGCCGAGCGGGCGCTCGCGCGATAATCGGTCAAGCGCTGGCGCATCTTTGCCTCGCGGCGCCTGGACTTGCTCTCTATCTCATCATCCTGCCTCATGTGTTTGGCTTTTCGACTCTGGGGCGTCTGGTCGATCTTTTTTTGATGGCCGTCCCGTTCGTTCTATCGGTGAGCCTCCTCGCCCAATTCGTCGGAACCTGGTTCCAGCGCCGCGAGACCGCTGTGCTTCTCTTCATAGCAGTCAGCCTGCCGCTGTTCTTCATGGTCGGCGTATCATGGCCCGTCGAGGCTATCCCCAGCGCGTTGCGCTCCGCCAGCCAGATATTTCCAAGTACGTCCGCAATTGACGGCCTCGTGCGCATCAACCAGATGGGGGCGACTCTCCACGACGTCTGGCGCGATTGGTCCACGCTGTGGATCCTGGTCGGTGTCTATGGCCTGTTGGCCGTCGCCGCGGGCCGGCTTCCGGGCGGGGAGCGGATCAGCCATGGCCAGTAGATCACTTCGCCGATGGCTTGCGCCCATTACAGCCATCGCACTTGTTGGATGCGCTGTTGGCTTTTCGTATCATCGGGCGTCCAGAATTCCCGCAAAGGCGCAAATTCTCGGGGTCGTGCATGAGACGGAAACCCACATCGCTCCCGAAACGAGCGCCCGCCTTGCGGCTTTTCAGGTGATCCCGGGGCAGAAGGTTCACAAGGGCGATATACTCGCCGTCCTGAGCAGTCCCGAACTTGCGGCCTCGGTTGAGGAAGCCAAAGCCGCCGCAGCCACGGCAAGGGCCGATCGCGACAATGTCTTTGCCGGAGTCCGCAAGGAAGAGGTCGACAGCTCGGCGCAGGATGTCCGGATCGCAGAGGCGAATTTGGCGCTCGCCCAACAACAATACGCCCGAGCGACGGCGCTGGCGTCCAGGGAGTTCGCGACCAAGCAGCATCTCGATGAAAGCGGCGCGGCATTAACGCGGGCGGAAGCCAGCCTTGCTGTAATGCGCGCCGCCTACGCCCAGAACAAAGCCGGCCCGACCAAGGAGGAACGCGCCAGCGCGGCGGCGAAGGTGGCGCTCGCCAACGCCACTCTCGCGGACCTGCGAGCCAAGCTAGCCAAGACCGTAATCATCGCTCCCGTCGACGGCGTGGTAGGATTGTTGGTCGCCGAACCAGGAGAGGCGATCTCGCCAGGGCAGTCCATTATGACTCTCTGAGGTCGGGGAGGAGCGTTGGGTCACCTTCACCATCCGGGAGGATATGCTCAAAGGGATCGCCGTCGGCGCACCTCTGATGCTCATCACGGCGCACGGCGACCGGGTCCCGGCGCAGGTTACCGAATTGCGGCCGCTGGGCGAATTCGCGACCTGGCGGGCCGCGCGCGCGGTCGGCGACCATGACTTGAATAGTTTCCTCGTCCGCGCCGACCCAAGCGCAGAGACTCGCGGTTTGGAGCCAGGAATGACCGTGTGGCTGGATCGCGCTGCGCCCGCGGATGGAAGCCGCTAAGGACCCCAGCGACCTTTAGCGCGATTTTCATCCACGGCGGGCGCGATTCATGGTGGTTGTCAGAGGTCTGTTAACGCCTGCGTCACTTTCCGTGCAATTGTGCGTATAAGCGTCGTCGTGCGCCCCCAATCATATTCATGGCGCTGCCTGTTCGTGCAAGGATCGGCGATTATTGGTCAACATCGCGACGGCAACACGCAAATTATCGCTTGCGCGGGTCGTGAGATCCTCCGCAAACTCGAATTCATAACTGCGGATCGCCAGCAGAAAAGCCTGCGGCGATCGGCCGACGCCGCCATGCCGAGCCGATAGCCGAGCGCTTGCAGCTCGCAGTCTCCGCGCGCCATGCAATATAGACAGGGTGAGTGCCTTCGACAAACAACATTTCGATGATCACGCGCCGGTCGTCATTAAGTTGCGGCGTGTTGCTTCAATTACCATGCCATGCGCGGCCTGGGTCAAGCAGGCCGCGCTGTTGCGGCCGTTGATCTCGCATGTGCAGACCTGGCAGTTCCCGGAGGGTTCGAGATCTGGATGATGGCATAGGCGCGGAATGTAGAATCCCGCGGCGGAGGCCTCTATGACCCGTCGTGCGACCGGCGACGATTTTCTCCATTCCTTGCTTGAGCAGCGTGGTTCCGACACGGCATGGAGCGCGCCACCCGCGGGACTCATCGACGAAGAAATTGGCGAATTGCAACGCGATATCGAGCATATCGCGTCGCGGCCCAAGGATCATGGCCGATCCGCCAGTCGAAAGGTCCTCATAGGCGATGCGCCGGGCAAATTTCCCTGGCGCGATGGCCCGACCGGGGGACCGCTCATCTGAACGAAAGCCGTATCCGGGGCGCCGACCAGCTCGAGCAGCGCGTTGATGGTAATTCCGAACGGCGCCTCATAAACATCCGGCCGGGCGCAATCGCCAGAGACAGAGATCAGTTTCGCGCCGGTCGATTGCTCGGCGCCATAGCGCCCGAGCCAGGCGGCGCCTTTCTCCATGATGCGGGCCGCACAGACATAGGTCCCGACATTGTCGATGGCGCTCGGGTCTTGAAGGCGGCCATGCTCGGTCGGAACCGGTGGCCGATCGCGCGGCGTCCCCCTTTTTTCCTTCAAGCGATTCGATTTGCGCGGATTCCTTGCCGCAAATATAAACGCCGGCGCCAAGCAGCGCGAGGCTTCGCCGAGTTTCGAGGATGCCCTGAAGCGTCCGCCATAGATAAGCCTATTCGCCCCGGAGATAGACGGCGCCACGACGCGCGCCCAGCCCATCGCCGGAAATTGTCATGCCGTCCAACACAAGATCCGGAAATTCCGGACAGTCGCATCCGATCCTTGAACGTTCCGGGCTCGCATTCATCGGCATTGCCGAGCACATAGCGCTCCTTGCCGGCCGATTTTCGAGTCAGGCTTCATTTCATGGCGGTGGGAAAACCAGCGCCGCCAGCTTCGCCATTGGTTCATAGATGTTGAAGCGAAATTCTCAATGTCCATTTGCCGATGTTTGAGCCTGCCACTCGGCATCTTGAACCAAATTTAAGACCGCGTGTAGGTGTTGTTTAATCTAAGTCCGTCGCGGTTTAGATAAAGAGTATTTGCTTTTGGAATGAATTATCAATTGATCCGTATCAAGCGCTACCCGCGCAACGCGACAGCGGCTTCAGCGCCGTGAGAATTTCCTCGCGATAGAGCTTGCGGGTCTCCGCCTCCGTCTTGCCGGGAAAAGGGCGGACCTGGAACTGCGCGTCTGTGGTGAAGAACTCGTTGACGACGTGGAATCCCAGCGCGCGGTAGGCTTCGAACTGTTCCTCGGTGAAAAACTGGTCGGCTGTTGATTCATGGGGAAAGGCCGGGTTGCGGCGCTTGTAGTCGAGGATGTAGTCCTTTTCGTCGCCGCTCAACGAAGACTTGAAATAGACCAGAACGCCGCGTTCGCTTCCGCCGTAGTGAATTTCGCCCACGGCGCAGTGCGGACCGGGCGTCCGCGGCGCATCCACGCCTTCCTCTTTCGCCTTAACCAAGGCGTCGTAGAGGGAGCGGCAACGATCGGCAATCCCCTCCCAGGGCAGTGTGATGCGCGCGCCAAAGTCGATCCGCGCATAGCGCTCGAGAAGCAGAAGGGAAGGAAAGCTCATCGTCGCATCCTGCTCCGCGTCGACGACTATGATCAGCTTGCAGCGGCGGCGTAAAAGTTCGTATAGCCCGAGATTTTCGAGGTTGCCGCCGTCGGTCAGGTAGATGGTGCGGCTTGTTTCGTCGATTTGGCTGAACATTTCCCGGATGAGGCGGATTGGCGCGGCGTCGGCGAATCGCTTCAGCGCGCCTTTCAGCGGCGCAAGAAGCCGCGGCGGATTTTCGGGCGGCGCGAAATTGCGCGGATTGAGCAGCCAGTAGCCGAGGCGGATGTTGAGAAAGGCGAGCGTGAAGACAAGCGGGCGGACGGTGGCCGAGCCCATGTTCGGCGATATTGCGGCGCCGGATATGGCCATCGCCGCGCCAAGGTCGATCCCGGCTTTCCCGCCTTCAAATCGCCCGGAGCCGACGTATCCGGTCGCCTCGCTGCCGGAATACTCCGGCGTGAAGACGAAGAAATCCGCGTCGCGTCCGCGGCGATTTGCGAAGCGCGAGCCGACAAGGTTCAACGTCGCGTTGATGATGGGATAGGGACAGAAATCGGTTCCGATTTCGCTTAGCTTCGGCCGAAATTCGCGCAGGTCCCTTTTGAGGACGCGATCGCCAGCGTCGTCGAAGAGATAGCTGCTGTCGGGGTTGAACAGAAATGCTTTGCTCAGTCGCTCTCGGTAGAGGCGATGGAGGGACGTGATGTTGGGGTCGATCAGCAGGGCTAGAAACACTGTCGCGCCGGCGGCCGAAAGGTAGAACTTCGCTGGCGGGAGAATAGGGAACCATTGCGGGAAAAGATAGCCGCCGTCGCTGTCGCGTAATCCGTGCAAAACCAGAAACAAGTAAAAGGCCGCGAGAAATAACGGGACGATGAGGGCCGCGAACCAGAGCGCCAGCCGCGCCGCGATCTTCTTGCCCAGGGCGCGCCATGTTTGTGAGCGCGCGGCGTTGGCGGCGATTTGCGCCAGGTTCTTGGCGAAAAAAGCGGCGAGGGCGCCCATTGGGGCGAGGATCAGGCTGATCTTGCCGACGAGTCCGCGCGTCTCCTCCACCCATTTCGTGAGCTCGAGCCCATTCGACATCGCATGCTCAGCGGCCAGTTTGAGAATCAGGATTTGCAGGTCAAATGCAACAGCAACTGCGGTGATGACGAAAAGCGATTTTGAAACAGCGACGAAGATCCCCCGGGAGGAGCCTAGCCCGGCCGCGTCGCTCGCAAACAATGCTCCGCCGCTCAACCTGCTCCAGATCGCCCAGATCGTCAGGAATGCGACATTGACGAGGGCCAGCGTCGGGGCGAGCCAGAAATGTTCGGCCTCCGGCGCTCGGCCGAAGAGCCAGCGCTGAAGGAAAGGCGGCAGGAGAGACAAATTCTCGAACGAGGCGGCGCAGGGGTAAAACAGAAGCGTCAGTCCGGCGGCGAGAAACAGGAACGGCGCGACGATAATCGCATTGGCCAGCAGGCCGCGCAGGATGATCCCGATGGAGGCGGCGAGATCGCCGGCGCCGCGGGGCATCAGGTAGTTCGAATAATCTCGGATATGGCGCACCGCGGCCGTGTCGTCGAAAAGACTCTTGTCCTTGCTGTTGAAGGGAAACGCCGGGTCGCCCCTGGAGGCCGTCGAGGTGGCGGTCAGGGCGCAGCCGATGTAGCCGCCGCCCGACACCGTTGAAAGATAGTCGACGCCATCGAGCAGGGCGCTTGTGTCGAGCGCCTGAAGGGCGCCGAGATTGAAGGCGGCTGAGCGGATGCCGCCGCCGGACAGGGCGAGGCCGGTGGTGGAAGCTGAACGGGTGCGGTCCGGCCCGCCCTTGGCCTTGATCGCGAGGCGGCGCAGGTCAATCTTCTCGCGCTCCACCTTGCCGATCGGCGTATTTTCGAACGGCGCGTTGCCGTATTCCCCCCTGCGCAGATCGAGGTAGTCGTGCGTGCTGTGCGCGCCGGTAGGCGCGCCTGCGCCGGCTGCGTCGAAGTCCTGCGCCATTGCGTCCCCCCGAAAATGCAGCCCGTCAGCGCGAGCGGCTGCTTGCTATAGTTGAGGTTAGCCGCGTTTGGGCGGCGAGTCGCGCCAAAAATTTCTTCGCCGCGCGTTCGCGGCGGCTCGCCATGCGGCCTCCAATCGGCGCCGCCGGCTCGCCGAGACTTGCCAATATCTGAATGTCAAAGCGCTCGCCTTGTTGCGCTTCGCCTCCATCCGCCTCATGCTATGAAAACTCTGTAATCCCTCATGATCTTCTTGGAGGGACTCTAAATATAGCTCGCTTTCTAAACAAATCCTGTGGTCAAAGGCATATTGATGCGCATGATCATCGTATGCGCCAGTGAAGCGCCTCGCGCTGCCGCCATCTTTACGAGGTCGCAAAAGCTGAGCTTGAATCTCAAATATCCACGCACGCTGAGGATAATGATCTTCCGGTTGAACTTGCGGCCCTTGTAAAGATCATTCAGGCTCAGCATTCGGCGCGACCGCAAAAGCGGACTTCGCGCTTAATATGCCCCGCTTCAGCCGTTTTGCTGCAGAACCGGCCGACCAACTGTCACTGAACCGTTTTACATTCATGTTACCAATAATTGCATTGCAACAGGGCTCACAGCTAGGCGCGAGGTTCGAGGCGCGCCACGCGTATTTACGGCTCACGCCGATGTCGATTGATTTCAATCTCGGCCGGCGGGAGGCGGCGATGGGGAGGCGCTTCTCAGCCAGCCGCGGCGCGCATGCAGTTCATGCGGCGGGCGCATGGTTGACATGGTCCGCGCTCGAAAAAGCCAGGACGGATCAGTGCGCCAGTTGGCTTTTTAGGTAGCCATTTGGGCAGGCGATGGCGCAGCGTTCCAGCCGCCGGCCTCCCAACGCAAGTCCAGACGCCAAAGGCATGGCTCGAGCGAGCGATGCGAGTCTTTTAATTCGTAACGCTTGTGTTCGATGCTCAGCCGTTGGGCCGCCTGTCCATAAAATTCGTTTCGGGAGGATCGTGGAATGGACCAGATTGCAGCAACTGAGCAGCCGAGCGCAGTTCGTGTAAAATCGGTTCAGGACCACATCGACGAGCTGCCCATGTGGGCCGATGGGACGCTGCTGCGGTCGGCGCCGATGACCGGCATGCAATGGCTCATCTGGTCGCTCGCCGCTGCGGGGAAATTTTTCGAAGGCTTCGTCGTCTTCATGACCGGCGTGGCGCTCCCTCTTCTGTCGCGCGAATTCGGCCTGGGCGCCGCCGAGCACGGCGTCATCACCGCCGCGACCCTGCTCGGCATTCTCGTCGGCGCGGTTGGGCTCGGCGGACTGTCGGACCGTTTCGGCCGCAAGGTCATGTTCGTCGTCGAGATGGTGATCTTCGTGGCCTTTCTCGTCGCCGTCGTCTTCTCCCCGAATTTCTATTGCCTGGTGCTCTGCCTGTTCGGGATCGGTCTCGCGCTCGGTTGCGACTATCCGACGGCCCATATGATTATTTCCGAAAGCATTCCGAGCAGCGCCCGCGGGCGGCTCGTGTTGGGCGCGTTCGCCTTTCAGGCCGTCGGCGCCCTCGGCGGCACCGCGATCGGCTACGTCGTGCTCTCGACCTTGCCCGAACTCACCGCTTGGCGCTGGATGTTCGCCTCGGCGATCGTGCCGGCCTTGCTCGTGACGATAGGCCGCTTTTACATTGTCGAGAGCCCCAATTGGCTCTCCATGCGTGGGGAAATCGAAAAGGCGGAGCTGGCGGTTAAAAAGCTGCTGCAGCGCAAGCCGCGATATCCAAGCGAGGTCAGGCTCGCGACGCGCAATGCCCAGGCTTCGGGGTCCGGCTCCAAGCAGACATTTGCGGCGCTGTTCAACTCGGACAACCGGCGCGCCACAATTCTCGCCTCGGTTCCCTGGTTCCTGCAGGACCTCGGAACCTACGGGATCGGCATATTTACGCCGACGATCCTGGCCGCCGCCGTTGGCGCCACTTCGGACCATGCGCGCAGCATCCCGGATTTGATTGCGCAAGACATCACGGCCGCGAGAGGGGCGGCGCTCATCACGACGCTGCTCATCGTCGGCATCATCTTCGCGGTTATGCTCGCCGATGTGGTCGGCCGGATCTCGTTGCAGATTCTCGGCTTCATCGGCTGCGCCGCGGGCCTGTTGCTGGCGGCCTTGTCGTCGAATTTCAGCGACGGAACGCAGACGCTTTTGATTTTTTCCGGCTTCATGCTGTTCAACTTCATGACCAACCTCGGTCCGAACGCCCAGACCTATCTATTGGCCGGCGAGGTCTTCCCGACGGCGATCCGCGGCAAGGGGGCTGGCTTTGCGGCGGCTTTCGCCAAGATCGGCGCTGTCTTGACCGCGTTCTTCTTCCCCATCCTGCTTGCGAGCATCGGCACGCAAGCCTTGCTCTACGGCCTGATCGCGACTTCGATCCTGGGCGCGGCGGTCACCTGGGCCTACCGGATCGAGACGACCGGCGTGAACCTCGACAGTCTTGAACAGCACGGATGAGGAGAGGGGAAACGCATGACTGATCGCCTGAACCCGCGGCGCGCCGCGTCCGCGACCCGGTTCGCCGCCGCCTTCGAAATCGGGTTGCTCACACTTGGCTTGCTTGCGTTCCCTGCGAGGCCTTTGCGCGCCGAGACCATAGCCCTGAGCGAGACAGGTTCGAGCCTGCTCTACCCGCTGTTCGACGTCTGGGCGTTGGAATACGCCAAAACGCATCCAGGCGTCGCAATCAGTGCGGTCAGCACAGGTTCCGGCGTCGGCATCGATGAGGCGGTTTCAGGCGTTGTTGAGATCGGCGCGTCCGACTCCTATATGTCGGACGCCGACATCCGACATCACCCCCAGATCCTCAATGTGCCGATGGCGATCTCCGCGCAGACGGTCAATTTCAACATACCGGGCCTAAATTCGACGAATGTGAAGCTTGACGGCCCGGCGCTGGCCGGAATCTACTCGGGCAAGATCCGCGCTTGGGAAGACAAAGCGATCGCTGCGCTCAACCCCGGCGTGACGCTGCCGCATAACGCGATCATTCCGATCCGCCGCGGCGAGGAGTCGGGCGACACCTTCATTTTCTCCCAATATTTGACGTTCTCGACCGAGGCTTGGGAAAATGGTCCGGGCTTCGGCAATAAGATCGCCTGGCCGGCCGCGCCGGGCGCGCTGGAAGCCATCGGCAATATTGGGATGGTGGAAAAAATAAAGCAGACGCCATACTCAATCGGATATGTTGGCGTTAGCTTTTTTGCCGATGTCGCCAAGGCCAATCTCGGCACGGCCGCGCTGAAGAGCTATTCGGGTGAATTCCTGCTGCCAACTCCTGAGACGATCGCGGCTGCGGCTGCCGCGCTCGGCCCCCGGACGCCTCCCGATGAGCGCCTGACCTTGGTCAACGCCCCGGGCGCGAACGCCTATCCGCTCGTCAATTATGAATATGCAATCATCTCAAAAATCCAGCCGAACCCGGAGGTGGCGCAGGCTTTGCGCAAATTCCTGCTCTGGGCGATCGCGCCGGACGAAACGAATGAAAAATATATCGAAGCCGAACATTTTATCGCCTTGCCGGCGCATATATGGGTGCTGAGCCACGATCAGATCATGACAATAAAGGCGGCTGGGCCGGTCGGGCAATGATCCAGCCAGGGCGGGTTCGCGTCAATAGTGGAACGTCCAAATCCAATATATGAGTTCAATGCCCGTGATGGTGATCGCGGTGGTTCACGCCGAACATGGACCCAAGCGAAGCTTGCCCGACCGGCGGTCCTGTTCAATGAGATTATTGACGCATTTCGACGATCGAATTTTGGTTCGCGCGTGGCCGCGGCGCTGTATCAGAACATCAGGCTCCGCTCCATGCGAAGCTTGATAGCCAGCGCGCGTGATTTCGTGCGGCGGACGAACGCGGCTCGCGAAGGCCCAATGGCAAAGGGCCTCGCCACGATCGTTTCGTCTCATCCTGATTGACGCTTGCACATCCCTCTGGCTATCGCGCCGCAGAGAAAAAAGGCTTGCATCATTTGCTTGCCCTCAACCGCGATGGCGCCGCGTTCTTCAAACCGGAGACAATCACGGAGAAACTCATACGTGGCCGCCGCAACTTGGCTCCCGCCTCGCGCGCCAGGCGATTCCTGTGCCGATCGTCGAGGATGAAGCCGACTTGCGAAAGCTGATGCGGCGTATGGGTGAGGTCAGGGGCTAGCCAAATGGCTGCAGCGGGCGAATTAGGCTGCAACGCATTGTCACATAGGCGACTTTTACAGGGGCTAATGTATTCAGGGACAGAGCCAGCTTAGCATTTAGTCCGATCAGGGCTGCCTAGCTGGAGTTCGACGCTCATATTCGCTCGAAGCCGCTACCCCCGCTCGTTCCGTGTTGCATGCGAAGAGCGACGCGGCGGCGACAGGACGGCGAGACACGCGATGGAACCATCTTTCAGCCCTGTCGACTGCGTCCGGAACGCATCAGAATCGGCGACCGTTCTGCTGCGGCAGTCCGAGCTTGCGCTTCGTGTGGCCACGCGCCAAGCCGAGCGCGTTGGTCGCGCCCACAATGGGCTTT
>CAWESJ010000343.1:0-19685 GCA_963811015.1 uncultured Alphaproteobacteria bacterium
CGCTTGAGGCCTGCCGAGATCACATCCTCATCGGGGCCGCATTCAAACGCCGCCTCCTGGCCGTCTTCGGTTATGACCTGGACCTTGTGCATAAAGGACTCTCCAGTTCTCGGCTTGAGGGATCTAGAGCATGTTCTTAGGAAAGTTGGTCGCCACTTTAATCAGAACACGCTCAAACTAATTGACTTACAAAGTGTTTGTTGATCGGACGGGTTCATCTAATAGGAACGTGCATTAGGCCCGTGGTTTGAATTTGCCGCGGTGAGGCTGAAACGCGTTGCCAAATCGTCGCTGCGCTCGCCAAGACGCGATCCCGCGCGCACACGCGCCCGCGATGGTCGAAGGCGAGCGCTCGAGATTGTGAGAGATCGGCTTCGCAGCGACTTCATGAAGACGAAAATCGCCGGGGCGGCTGAATGGCTGGGCAGGCTATGGCGTTTCGGCGGCGGCGCTCTGGTCGCGACGAAGATAGAACTCCATCACGTGACCGACCGCTTCGCGCGATGAGCTTTCGCTGAGCGAACATCCTTCCTGAACGAATTCGCCGTCGCGATGAATTTTCCACCGCCACATGAATTCAAGGTCTTCAGCAAAGGCGCGATAACGTCCTCGATTGAGGATTTCAATCGAAACGCCCGGGACCGTCTCCCGGCCCGCGCCGTCATCCGTCAATTCGGAGGCGGAAGTTGCAAAGGCCGGCCGCTGCGCGTCGGGTTCATTTTCAGACTTGATCTGCTCCACTAACAATTCTCCCTGACGATGAAACCGTGGCGCAGCGGGGATAACCGCGCCGCGCCCGGATCCGCGTTCGATTCTGTTAGGCGGCGTTGCCGAGCTTAAGAACCTTGACGCCTCGCTTCTTGCGCAGTTCGTCGAGGGGCGTGTCGTAGTAGTTCGTGTTGCGCAGCTCCATCAAACGGTTTCCGAGATGCGTATCGACCTTGAGAAAAACGTTCACTGGAAGAACCGGCGGCTTGTAAAGCTGGCGAAACGTGATGAGGAGTTTTTCGGCTCCGATCTTGTCCGTTTCCGCATCGCTCTTCTGGATCCACGCATCCGCGACGGCTTGCGCGTTTTCTCCGGTCGTCGCCTTGGAAAACAAATCGTCATTGGTGACCGCCGCGGCGACTTTGAGAACTGCCAGCCGTTCTTCGATCTTCGCCTCGATGAAGAGATAATCCAGGTCGAGCTCATAGCTGGTGCGATAAGGCGTCGTGTGGTGCTTCCGAAAGTCCTGAATGAAGGCAGTGGCGTCCTTCACAGAATTGAGCGCGCTGATCTTCTGCAGCCAGTCCGACCGGACAGGATTGTCATGGATTTTGCAATTGGCCATTTCCGTTGTTTTCCTTATTCGCTCGGTCAAATATCGGTGAGCTTGCGATCGAGGCCCATCAGCTCGGATGTGATCGTGAAGGTGTTTCCGAGTGTGTAGGCGCGCCCGATGGTCGACGAGACATTTACGAGGAAATCGTAGATGCTGTAGGTCTTGCCGAGCAATTCGCTCGCCTTTTCGGTGTCGACTTCGATCTTGCCATCGCCCTTGATCCACCAGAAGCCAGCGCGATCTTCGACCACAATCGTGGGATTGCGTTTTGTCTCATCGCCCAAAATGAGGTCCTCCACGATCGCGTCGATCTCGTCGCTCTTCATGAGAACCAGAACGACCGTGTTCGATTCGTGAACGACCTGGTTTTCCTCCGCGAAGAATTCGGTGGCGAAGGCGGCGCCGCTCTTTTTCATGATGCCGGCGTTATATGCGTTTTTCGCAGTCATATTATTCCCCGTCACTTGACGCCGCGCGTGATGTTCGCGATGAGTTGGTCCGCATCAACCTTGAAGTCGATCTTGTTGGCGTAATCTTCGACCCAGTCGTGGACGACGCGAGAGACCGCCTCCTTGATTCCCGCCGCGTCGCTGACGCCCGGAACCTTGTCGACTTTCGCGTAAATACCGAGGAAATCGTGCAAGGCGTCGGCGGTCTTCTTCAGCCATTTCTCCGTCCAGGCCCGGTACCATTTCCTGTTATGTTCGCCGAACTTTGGATCATCGCCCAGCGAGTGGAAGAACAAATCGCCCAGCGCCGCCTTGTTGATCTGGAAATAAGTCTGTGTCTGCGCAATGAAGAACGGCGTCAGTGTGTCGCCGTAATGCGAAGCGAGGCGGCCGAAGAATTCACGGCGCGCGAATTGCCCAAACAGCGGATCAAAAACGCCATGGACCGCCCAGAGAATTTCATTGAAATCTTGAATTCCTTGCCAGAACTCCTCGACGGTCTCGCGGGCCGATTTGTAAATCGGGTCGCTCAGCCAAACCTTCTTCGGGCCTTCGGTTGACTCCGGAAAACCGGGAACAACCTTGGCGAGGAAATTGCGCTCGAGCTGGATGATCTGGGCCGAATCGACCTTGTCGAGCGCGGCGAAGGTCGCCGTCGAGCGGATTGTGTCAGACAGCGTGTCGCGCGCCACGGACGAATGGGCGTTAAACTGACCATATTCGCTGAAGAGCAGAGCGCCCCAATAGTTATTAAGAATCTCGTCGCGCCATTTCGGATTGATGGAGCGGACTGCGCCTTCGGCTGAATAGGCTTCCAGGAAGCGCGTCGTATAGCGCCATTCTTCAGCCTTGTCCTTGACATAAGGCGCATGCCAGCGCCGCGCAGGGTCGCGATGACGGTACCAGTCGGTTGTGCGAAGCTCAGTGAGTTCGTTGCCCCACGATGGACGACCGCCGTGGAATTTCTGGGTCCAGTCGCCCCAGTCGAGGCCGCCGGAGATCCAGTCTGGATTTGGCTGGGCGTATACGGTCAAGATCTCATATTCGCTGAGCCGCTTCCAGCGCGGGGTCACGAAATAATTCATCCTACGTTGGGTGTCGAGCTCGTTATCCGGGATCGCGGCGAGGATTTTCGCGGCTGTTTCCGGATCTGTAAGTCCGCGCTTGGTCGTGGTCGCTGTGGCGATGGCCATTGATCGTTTCCTTAGCTTAAGCTGTATTTCATGGCCTCGAAGGCCAAGCTTTCTTCATTTCAACATGGCGTCGGACCGGCGGAATGCGCCGATCCGACTCGGGCCGCCTAGAGTGTTGCAAGGGGATCCGAAAACACGCAGTTGATGCGTTTGATGTCGTCGATCGTCCACAGATTGTCGCCCCGGACATGCGGTTGGCCGATCAAGGTCTTGCCGTCGGCGCGGACGCCATGGCCCTCGATGATCACGTCCGAAAGCTCCCGCCCGGCATATTGTTCAAATATGTTCTGGCACTCGTAGCGTTCCGGCTCGGTGAGCCACTGCCGTTCGCCCCAGTCATCGCTGAACGAATGCCTCTGACCATTATATTCATGGACTTTTAGCGAGACGGCGCTCTTGGCCAGAGTTGGGCAGAACGGCACTTGCGACACGCGGTCGACATAGATTTGATGGCCGTTCCTGGCGAACCACTGGATCGGGAGGAACCCGCTCTTTGGATCCTCGGCGCCCAGCGCCTTCCATTCGCGGATGATCTTGCCGTAATGAGCGTCCCATCCGGGATAGTTCGCCTCGAACCATTCCTGGTCTTCGTCATCGGGCAGCGAAAGGCGGAAAGAATCCGGTCGGCCAAAGCGCATAGGCGAGGAGGAAAAGATCGTGATGCGCCCAATAGGCGTCCTTCTTGGCGTCGCGCAGGCTTGGCGGAGATTGAACGCCATATTTCGCAAGGCGGCCGATCCAGATCCCGCCCCAATCTTCGTAAACCCAGCGATTCCAGGTCTTCACCCAAGGCTCGACCTTGAACTTGGAGCCATACTCAAAGAGCATGCCCAGCACAGGCGTGAAATATTTCTGCTGGGTCCAGAAAGCGTTGTTGAGGTCCGTGTTCAGATATTTCTGCGCCGCCGGATCATTGGCGATGGACACAACCGTCTGATAGCCATTCGCCATGTGGCGGAGCTCGTCGGTTTCGATCGAGAGGAAAACCGTCGGCGTGATTTCATCGCCATTGGCCGAAGCCCATTCCGTGATCGCGACGATCAGCGGGTTGGTGAAGCAGGCTTCGCCGACCAATTGAAGATTGATCGAGCATTCGACTGCGTCTCCCGAAATGAACCCGTCGGCGAAGACGCGCTTCATGCCTTTCCACAGAGGCCCGATCGCGCGGGTCCGGCGGGCGTCATTGTGGCCCGCTGGATCATGATAATGCTTGGAGTAATAATAGTTGACGAAGCCGCACTGATGCGTGTGGCGGATTTCGTCGAGCACTTGAGCGAGATATCCGTTCTTCTGCTCAGCGGCGGTGGCCGAATCCCATAGCATGGCCGAGGCCGCAATCGCGTTATATTCGCCGACCTCGAGAAAGTTTGAGGCGACCTTCATGGTTTCGCCCCAACGGGGATGGACGCGATTGCCAGCGTCAAGGCGCGTCAAGCCGTCGAGCAAGGTGCCGAACTGGCGCTCGTCCTTGACCGATTCCATCCGAGCGTATTCCTTGGCGATGAGCTTGAACTGTTCCTTGGTGTCGTTCGCCATATGATATTTCGTGGGATATTTCGTCCGGTTCTGGGCAAAATCCCAATTGAAGCTTTGGAGCCAGCGATGGACTTCTTGTGGACTGACGCTGACTGGAGCGCGATTGGCCCCGAGCGCATCCGTCGCTGCCTTCGTAGCAGTACTCAATGCCATGCGTTTTCTCCTCTAGATTTAGGTCTGTTTCTCGTTCGAAATTTTCGACGTAGAGGAACATAAGCCGCTTGCGACTTATGTTGATATGAGCCGATGCAACTGGCCCTTCATCTAGTCAGCAAACGTTGTGCCGCCATCTTCGCGGAAGAAATTAATCAAGACAATCAATTAAGTACCGTCATATCAAGACCCTTTAGAATTGTCGTAGATGCAATTCGTCGATGCAAACGTGGATCGCATCTATACAGACTGTGTATATTATTTTTACATGCGTTGCCGCAGATAGCAGGTCACAGGGACGCGGCTCGAATTGAAAGGCCTAGCGCTCGAACCTTTCGTATGTGCGGCCCCAATTTCTGGCCGCTTGGACTGAGGCCGGTTTAAGCGAGGATGAGCGCTATTAAGAGGCTTGTAGAGAACATCAGCGCGATAAGACTGCCTGCCCAGTTGGCCAATGCTGTCGGCAAATGTCGCGTCGCGTATCTGTTTGGTAAAAGTATTTGCCGCCAAAACATTCATGCCGAGGCAGATGAATCCAGGCATTTCGCTTCTAACTTTCGTCGGCGGGAGGCTGCGCCGGCCGCTCGATCGGGCGAACAGGAGCTTGAGAGGGAGTACCGTTCTCACGCGCGGCGCAAAGCTGGCGCAGCCTCATTAGTTTAAACGCTGCGTGCGGCACAAGCCTGACAAATAAAATCTAACAATCGGCATTGTTATGCGGGCGAATGTCAATTTGTCGCATCACGCCAATCTATACCGACCCAGGGCAACGCCAATGTCTGTCGCCCCAAATTGCAAGGTAACAGGCGAGGCGCCAAACGCGCCCGACGAACTTATCCGGCCGAGACCAGGAATCCGTCCAAGCCGCCGCTCCGAAGGCGCGGTCCCTGCCGAAGCAAAGACAACCGCGCTCACACTGGAATGTTAGGTGCGAACCTCGATTTTTCGACGATCGACCTCGAGCTAGGCCGAGATCGCGACGAAAGTGAAATCGATCGCGGGGACGAACGAGGTGCAAGGCAGCATTACTGGCGCCGATCGCTAAACCGTCTCGCAGGCCGCTGCGCGTTGCTTGTCTTGGACCGTCACTTTCGCGCTGGCGCGCGACCGGTCCATTTCTCGCGAAGAAGCAAAGCGCTCGAACCTTGTCGTTCGCCAGCGAGCCAGCGACGCCAACTTACGCCGACGCAATACAGTTTTGAGCGCGGCATCGCCGTCAATCTCAGCGCGGCCTTGTTCGGCGGGATGGCCGTCGTCGCGCCCGCCGCAGCGTCGAGCTTCATTGAGCTCACGCTCGCCGTTCCTTGGCGGAATCGCGGCGTCCAAACCGTTATATTTGAGTAGATAGTGGATTCCTCCGCCCGAATCCAAAGATGTAGGGGTCAAGGCTCGCGCCCGAGAAGCCGATTTGAACATCTTCGTAGCTTGGAGCGGCGCAGTTCGGCGCCGCGCGGCCGGCGAGCCCGATCCTGGCGGCTTCCGCGAGAGCGTAATCCATTCAGATTGACCTGGACCACCAATTTTCGCGGACCATGCGGATGGCCCGGTTCGGCACTGCAACATTTTCGTTGGAGAGAGGAAAATGAAGAACATCACGTTGCTGGTCGTCTGGTTGGTCATGAGCTCCCTTCTCACTTCGCACGCCTTAGCGCGCGAGGGTGTGATTAGGGGCCGCGACCGCTGCTTCGTCGGCGTCGGCCCCTATTTCATGAGCTACAAAGGGTACCAGCCGGAAACACAATCCTATACGCCGTTCTGTGTCGACGTTCCAGCCGCCGGCCGCACGCTGATTGTTCTCGATGTGGAGCAAAATTCGGGAGGAATGGGTTTCACGTCGGACTTTTACAATGAACTGCGTGACATGGCGATCGATTTCCGTATTCTTCGCAACGTCGGGCAAGCAGACGACGAAGACAACATGGAGCAAAACACGGAGGCCTATTTGCCTCCACAAAAATATCCGATGGGAACGCTCCAGTTTGAGCACATTTTCACCAAGACTGGGAATTATATCGGCTTGGTCTCGGCGCGAGACTATCATGGACGTGTGTTCGTCTCACGCTTTCCCTTCACCGTCGGACCGACATTCGCAGCCCTCCTATATGTCGTCGGCGGCCTCATTTTAGCCGCTGCCGCCGGCGGATTTTTTCTTGCTCGTCGTAGATTAGCGGCGTTGTCACGAGCCATTTTCGATTAAATATGTAGAGCTTTCGAGCAATTTAGCCATAGATTGGGATCAGCCTAATTCTTTCAGGCGGACTTGATTGGAGATTCGGCGAGGCTTTCGATTTTGTGCGTCCGTTACTAATTGTTTTGTTTCGATCGAGAGCGCCCCGATCGCCGGACATGGGCTTTACGCCGGAAAATTACCGGTCCTCGAAGGCCGCCGGCAGCGCGTCGCCTGTATCCGTGAAGCAACATCGGAACAGTATTTTTCCGGACTGCCAATTGCTCATTGACCGACATATCAAACAATTTTTAAGTGAACCCATGGCGAAGCTTTGGACCAGATCGGAGAGATTGCCGTGCGCGCTCCTTGCGGGCGCGGCCGCTTGCCTGATTCTCCTGCAGGCCTTGGCTTTCGCCGTCTCGCCCTTTGGGCGCTTCGCGGCGAGCGGAGCCGACGCCCCCATCGCCGACGTCTTGATCGCGATGGAAGCGCAAATCTGCGGCGCGGATCGCGACAACGGCGGCGCGCCTCCCGCCGCTCCCGGCCATCACGCTTATTGCCATCATTGCATTCTCTGCGCGGGCGGCGATCAGGTTTCGGCCTTGACCGCCATGGCGCTCTTGGCGTGCGTCCTCATCCTGCTTGCGCCGCGCTTGGACGAAGCGCCGGTCATGCGCCGCCGGGACGGCAAGTCCCTGTGGCCTTCCGGCTTCGCCAGCTCCTGGACCTCCCGCGCGCCGCCGCTGTCCTGAGAAAGCCCGCCGCCGCGGAGCGGGGGCGCATGCCCCTCCGGCCGAAGCGCCGATCATGTGGGCGGCGGCCTCTTCCCCTCGCGCGGAGAACCGCGGAAAGCTCCAGGCGTTCCGACGCCGCGAGCCATAATCCGACAAACCAAGCCCCAACATAGCGTCGGCCCTCGCGCCGGCGGCGGATGCGGCGCATGTCCGACCAGAGATCGAACTTTATCCGCGAGCTTTTCACGCGCAACAAGCGCGATCTGCTCAAATATTTCAGCCGCCGGGTCGGCCGCGAGGACGCCGCCGACCTGCTGCAGGAGACTTTCGCGCGCGCGCTGCGATACGACCAGTTCGAAGCCGTCGCCGACCCGCTCCCATTCCTGCAACAAATCGCAGTCAATCTCGCTCGCGACTTTGCGCGTCGCCGTAAGACCGAGGCGAAATATATTGAATTCGGCGACCTCCCCGAGGACGCGCCGTCGAGCGAGGCGCCCCCTGGCGCGCGTATCGAGGCCGACGAACAGCGCCGCCAGCTCCACGCCGCCGTCGGAACGCTCCCGCCGCGATGCCGCGAAGTTTTCGTCCTTTATATGCACGAGGGCCTGCCGCTCGCCGAAATCGCGAAGCGATTGGGCGTTTCGACGAACATGGCGCAAAAACACATGCGCCTCGCTCTTCAACGCTGCTTCGCGGCTTTGGACTAGATTTTTCGTGAACAGCCTCCCTTTTCCGAGGGCTCCAACGTGATATCTAATGCGAGCGTCGGCTATCCCACTTGTCCCCTGATGAAACGACGCAAGCGCCTTTGTTTTCGTTGGATGTCACGATGAAAGACGGCAAGGCCGACCGCCCCGACTGCGCCCGCGACGCCGCGATCGACTGGTGGCTGCGCCAAAACGACAGGCCGCTTTCCAAAAAAGAGCAAGCCGATTTCATGGCTTGGCTCGCCAGCGACGAGGCGAACAAAGCAGCCTTCGAAAAAATTGCGCGGATCAGCGGATATATCGCGGCGAGGCCAGGCGCCAAGACCCGCCCTAAAGCGCGACGGTCGATGCGGAAGCCGGCGGCGGCGCTCATTGGGGCCGCCGCTCTGTTCATCTTCTTCGACGATTTTTCAGTCTATATCCAATCAGATTATTCCACCGGAACCGGCCAAACGAAACGCCTGACCCTCGCCGACGGCTCGCATGTCGAGATCGACGCCAAATCGGCGATTGGCATCCATTATAGCGCCGGGCAAAGGCGCGTGACCCTTCTCGCGGGGGAAGCCTGGTTCGAGGTCGCGCCCGATCCAGCCCGGCCGTTTGTCGTGGAGGCCTCCGGCGGAACGATTACAGCGCTTGGAACCTCCTTCGATATCGCCGTCAAGAAGGCGTGGGCGCATGTGGTCGTCACGCAACATCGCGTGTCGGTCGCGAGCGGCGGCGGGAGCGTGATTGTCGAAGAGGGCCAGCAAAGCGCTTATTCCACGAGCGCTTCGGCTCAGCCGCCCGAGCCGGCCAATATTGACTTCGCCACGGCTTGGCGGCGCGGCAAACTGATCTTCCGCAACAAGCCTCTCGCCGAAGTCGTCGAGGCTCTGGGGCGCTATCACCGTGGATATGTCTATATCGTCAATTCAGCGCTCCGCGCCCGACCCGTGACTGGCGTCTTCCGAGCCGACGATCCGCTCGCCGCGCTCGATGAAATTGAAACCTCCCTCGGGGTCCATGCGACCTATTTTTCGAACTATCTCATATTTCTGCATGAATAAATTTAAGCTGGCCACTGTCGCGCGGGGAGAAACGGCGCGCGAAATATTTTTTGTGTTCGACCTCCTTTTCTTCCGGCCGTCGCGTGGATCAAAATAAGGGGACGATTTCGGCGCCCGGCGAACCACGGGGCGCGGCCATGGCCAAAGGAAACCTTCAGACCAGAATGAAGCGCGGAAGCGCGGACAAGACATCTGGCGTGCGATGCGCGCTGGCAATCGCGGCGATCGCCGCGGCTGCGATTGGCGCGGGGGCGTCCGGCTCGACGGCGCAGGCGTCGATTTCGCCGGAGGAAACAGCCGGCCGCGAGGTTCTGACCTATCGGATTCCCGCCGGCTCGATGGCGAATGCGCTCAATATTCTCGCGGACATCAGCGGGCTGCAGCTGCTCTATGACGCAGGCGTCACGGAGCGGCTGCGAACATCTGGACTTTCAGGCCAATATTCAGTGAAGGAAGGGCTCGACCGCTTGCTGCGCGGCACCGGACTCTCCTATCGCATCGCCGCCAAGCGCCGTACGGTTTCCATCGTCCTGGCGCAAAACGATGCGGGAACGCAGAGCGACGCCGGCGCCATCGCGCTGCCGGCGGTTGACGTTGAAGGTTCGGGCTCGGGCGGAGGCGGCGGGGCCGGCGACGGCAGCTTCGGCGGCGCGGGCCCCGCGCAGGACCCTTACAACAAAACTTACGTCCTGCCCAACGCCACCACCGGCACTAAGACCAATACGCCGATCATGGACACGCCGCTGAATGTTCAGGTGATCACCCAGCAGGTCTTGCAGGATCAGCAGGCGATCACCATCCAACAAGCGCTCCAGAATGTCAGCGGCGTTGACGTCGCGGGCGGCGGCGGCGCGAGCCACGGCACTCCCTATAACCAAATTGTGTTGCGCGGCTTTCCCACCTTTGCCTATTACCGCAATGGGTTTCGCTTGGACACTGGCCTCAGCCCTGACAGCGAGCTGGATAGCATTTCCACCCTGCAGTTGGCCAATGTGGCGAGCGTCGAAGTGCTCAAGGGTCCTGCGGCCATTCTTTATGGGCTCAGCGAGCCGGGCGGCATCATCAATATCGTCACCAAGGAGCCGCTGAACGCGCCCTATTATTCAGTGCAGCAACAGATCGGCTCCTTCGCCAATTACCGCACCAGCATGGACGCCACCGGGCCGCTCACCCAGGACGGCGCATTGCTCTACCGCATGGACATGTCCTATCAGAACAACAACGCGCCATTCGGCTCGCCGACCGATTTCGACTATGCCAAGAATGCCTTTATCGCCCCCGTCATCAAATGGAATGTGGATCAGGCGACCTGGGTGAAGCTCGAGGCTCAATATAATGAGACTCACCAGAATCTGGACTATACGTTCGCTCCTATCTACAATGGGGAGTTTATGACCATACCAAGAACCCGCAATTACGGCGGGCCTTCTCCCGAGACTCAGAATTCGATATTCGCAGCGCTTACCTGGTCGCATCAATTTGATAATGATTGGTCGGCCAAACAGCAGCTGGCCTATTATCGGGGGAATTTGAGTGAGAACATCAATGCGCCATTACTCATAGCAGATTTTGGCGCCGGGCCTCAGATACTCAGTCTCAACCAGCCTACGACCAGCGCACAGACGACTTTCTCGGCTAACACTGACATTATAGGGCACATAAACACGTTTGGAGCCAAGCATACCTTGCTTCTTGGCGGAGATGTCTACAGCACGCAGACATCCGTTTTAAACCTTGGCTCTCCGCTCTCACTCATTGACATTTGGAATCCAGTTCTCCCCGGCGCCCCTTTGGTCCCCAGGGCTTGGCTCCTGTTTTCGCGGCGGCCTTCAACCAGGAAACAGCCGGCCTCTATCTGCAAGACCAGATCCAATTGCCGTACAATTTCTTTTTCATGGCGGGGGCGAGATATCAATATATCGAGCAAACCTTGGCGAAGGGCACGTCGCTCGGCCAGTTGACGCAAGTGGGTCCCGCCCTCACGGCGAGCGCTCTGACGCCGCGCTTCGGCCTGTTGTGGCGGCCGGAAAACTGGGTAAGCTTTTATTGCAATTACGCCGAAGGCTTCGGCCCCAATTCCGGCTACATTTACCCGGGTAGCGCCGCTCCCCCGACCAGCGCGCGGGAAGAAGAGGCCGGCGTCAAGCTCGAGTTTTTCGATGGGAAGCTGCGGGCCACCGCGGATTATTACAATCTGACCAAGACAAATCTCCTCGAGACCGACCCTCTTCATCCGGGATTCAGCCTTTTGATCGGCGCGGCGCGCAGCAAGGGGCCGGAGCTCGATGTTCAAGGCACATTATTGCCGGGTTGGGACGTGATCCTCGCCTATGCGAACCAGGACGTCAAAGTCACCCAGGCGACCGATGGCACTGAGGGCGAGCGGCTTAATAACGTTCCGCAGAATTTGGGGAGCTTCTGGACCACCTATGAATTTCAAGACAAAAGCTTGAACTTGAAGGGACTGAAGATCGGCGGCGGCGTCATCTACCATGGCATTCAACCTGTTTTCGCCTATGGCGGCAATTTCCAGGGGGCCAGCGCCAATGTCGCGGGCTATGCGACCGTCAGTTTAATGGGCGCCTATAGCTTCAAATTCAACGGCGTCAAGCTGACGGCTCAGCTGAATGTGACAAATCTCCTGGATGCGACCTATTACACGGCGGGCTACGTCTTTGCCTCTCCAGCGGCTACACCCGGCTATGTAGGCGGCTCCCGCACATATGGCGCGCCACGCGCCTTTCTCGGTTCGCTTAAGGCGGAGTTTTGAGCCATGGTCCGGCGCATTTTCGTCTGGCTGCATCGCTGGACCGGCCTCCTGCTGGCGGGGTTCCTCATACTCGAGGGCCTCACCGGCAGTCTGATCTCTTTCAACACCGAGCTCACTCGGCTGCTGAACCCGCAAATCTTCGCTAAGCCGCCGGCGCCCGGGGCGCCGGTCCTCGACCTCGCCACCCTCGCCGAGCGCGCCGAGGCAATCATTCGTCCCCACGCGGGGGTAAGTTATTTCAGCATCGGAGACGGACAGGTCGTCGTCCGCTGCCATCCTCTCAAGAATCCGGCGACCGGCGAGCCTTACGTTATCGGGTTCAAATATATCGTTCTCGATCCATGGACGGGGGATGAGCTCGGGCGGCTGCAAGACGGCCATTTTTCACAAGGCTTCGTCCACAATATAATGCCCTTCATGTATGAGCTCCATGTCAACTTGGCGCTCGCCGCGCCCGGCGCGTTGACGCTCGGCGCCCTGGCGTTCATTTGGACGCTCGATTGTTTCGTTGGCTTCTATCTCACTTTTCCTGTCGCCATCGGGAGTTTTTGGCGGCGCTGGCGGCCCTCCTGGCTCATCAAGCGGCGGGCCGGCTTCTTCCGCCTCAATTTCGATCTGCATCGCGCAAGCGGCTTATGGCTATGGCCCATGCTTTTCGTCTTCGCCTGGTCGAGCGTGATGCTCGATCTGATGCCGCTCTATGATTGGGTGACGGGCGCCGTGTTCGACTACCAGTCTCCGATGGAATGGTTCACGTCGTCGCGGCATCCGGTCGCGGCCCCGCGTCTCGATTGGCGTGCGGCGCAGACGGCCGGCGAACGGCTGATGGCCGAGCAGGCCGCCATCCAAGGGTTCAGGGTCAAAGCGCCGCTTGGCCTCGCGTATATCAAAGAATTTGGCGTCTATTCATATGATGCGCAAAGCGATCGCGAGTTCCCAGAGTACGGTAATGTCGCAATATACCTCGACGGCGATTCCGGCGCGTTGCGCCAACTGCTCCGGCCTACCGGTGAACGAAGCGGAAATACAGTCTCGAGCTGGCTCAGATCCCTGCACATGATCCGAGATCCCGTGGATAGTCTCGCCTATCGCATCTTCGTCTGCGCGCTGGGTCTCGCGATCACGATGCTCTCGGTCACCGGCGTCTATATCTGGTGGAAGAAGCGCCGCGCGCGGATATTCTCCCAAAAATTGTCCAAGGCGCATCGCTGCGCGACTGTGGCGCCGGCGGCGGAGACTGCGGCGGAATGATCTCGGTCGACGCCATCTGCGCGGACCCCGAGCCGCGCGCAGAGATTTTGTTCGGCCATTTCGGCCATAATCTGTGTCCGGAAAAACTCACGATGTAACGTCTGGGTCGAAAGGAAGAGGCCGGCGGCTGTCGCCGTGACGGGTTTGGAGGTCGAGATAGAGGTTCCCGGCCGGACCCGCGTGGAGGTCTTCCGATGATCGAGATGAGCGCCAACAGCGACCGCGCCGATGTTCTCACGCCCGTGGTCGCCGAACAGCCGGTCTCGACCGGTTACCAAGTCGATATTTCTCGCGGGGAGCGAATCGGCTGCGGGTCGTCCGAATGGTTCTCCCGCCCCGACGACGAGCGCTATTTGTCCCTTGGCGCGCTCTACAACGCCGTCCGCGCTCGGGCGGACCGCGCCACTGCGCGCACGCTTGAAACGCGAAACCTGCGCGTCGAGGCCAGTCGAGATGACGCCGAGCGGCTGACGCTGATTGTGCCGGGTCGTGAGGCGCCGGTTGCGCCTACCCATTGGAGCTTCGGTCAACTCTGCAGCCTGGTTGGCGCGCCTTCGGGCTATCTGCGCGATCTTCCGGCCTCCCTGGCCGGGATCAATCTGCAGCATGACCAGAAGCCGCCACTCGATCCGGACTCCCTTCAGAACATGCAGGACCGCAAGATCGCTTTTCTCAACGCTCCGATTGATCGCCGCACCGTCAGTTCGGACCGACTGATGAAGCCTGCCTCGTCCTATATTCTGCAGGCAGGCGCGATCATCTCTGCGGCTCTGATCACCGGCATCCAATCGGACCTTGCCGGCTTGATCACCGCCCAGGTCACGGAAAATGTCTACGACAGTCCAACGGGACGATTTCTGCTGGTGCCGCAGGGGTCAAAGCTGATTGGGACCTATGACAGCCAGGTCTCCTTCGGCCAGTCCCGCGTCCTCCTCGTCTGGACCCGGATCGTCTTTCCGAATGGAAATTCCATCGCGCTCGAGCGCCAGCCTGGCGCCAACGCGCAAGGCTATGCCGGGCTCGAGGACGGCGTCCATTATCATTGGGGCAATCTTCTTAAGACGGCGGCGCTCTCGACCTTGCTTGGCGTCGGCAGCGAGATCGGCGCGACCGGCAGCCAGAATGACATTGTCACCGCGCTACGCCGCGGCAGCCAGGACTCGATCAATCAGTCGGGCCAGCAACTCGTGCGCCGCCAGATCAATGTCCAGCCGACGCTCACCATTCGGCCGGGCTTCCCGGTCCGTGTGCTCGTCAACCGCGATCTCGTGCTCGCGCAATATCAAGGATGAAGCCTCGCGCCATGACGAAACTGAAACTCACCGCCGTGCTGGACGACCGGCCAGTAAAGCTTGCGATCGAGCTTCCCGCCGCCATTCACAGAGATCTCGCCCTCTATGCCGAGGCGCTCGCCAAGGAGATCGGCCAGGCGGCGGTCGAACCGGCGAAGCTCATCGCGCCAATGATCGCTCGCTTCATGGCGGGGGACCGGGCCTTCGCCAAGTCGAAGCGCGCCAAGGAGTAACGGCGGCCCTTCGTCTCGCCCGCGCCGTCCGAGGCTGAACAGTTGAGCGCATTGCAGGTCTTGCCGTAGCTCGCGATAGCGCGGCTCATCAATGCGTGTGGCTTCATCTCGGCGGCGGCTGTCATGAACGCCCTGGTTGGCCGTTTGAGGCGCGGGATCACATGGCAAATCTGCGGCCCGGGTTCGGCCCAGCTCGTTTGCAACCTCAGGAATTCCCCAACGTTAGACTGGGATGATCGAAATTGAGGTAAACGGCTCCAACCGGAAGGAGACGACCATGCGATCAATCGTGATCTCCGCCATTGTGGTTTCCCTACTAGAATTCACACCCCAAATCGCGCGCGCTGCGACTTACACGCTGCAACAATATCCAGGGGGTTTTGCGAACGTTCCATGCAGCGCCTTCAAAAAAACCGCAAACGGGTCATGGAAAGAAGCGGCGGTATTTATTTATCACGGTCAGCGGTTCACCGGGAATACATACGCCCCCGGCTCGCAGGAGGCTGGTTTGATCAATCAAAAATGCGGCGGGAAGTAACAGGCCCTTGGATCGTTGGGATTTTTTCGGCGCCGGAAGCGTCGCTGCGATTTCTTCGTCTTCGCCAGCCTTTGCCGGTTTAGTGGTCGTGCGTTGCTCGATAACGCCGAGCCTGGTGTCGGATTGACGGCGAGCAGGTCCCCACGATGACAGGTAAAGGTCACGTGCCTGGACCAATATCGCCAATAAGTTGATCCTGATAACTTGACTCCCGCCGAATTATTCCTTTTAGGCCTTGCGATTATCGCGTTTGGTCTCTGTGTCGCCAACTAAACGAGCCACAACTCTAGCGGCCGTTGGAACCGATCCAGGAAAATTTGCGCCTTCGCCGCCAACGCGCCTTTAATGGAAGCGCACTGGCACTGTTAGGCTGATGCTTCCGCCGCCGATCTCGGGCGGCGGCGGCGGCAGCGGGCTTGCGCTATGGACCATCGCCAAGGCCGCGTGATCGAGCGCCGCCGACCCCGAGCTGCCGTTGACCCGCGCGGCCACGACCTGACCGCCGCGGTTGATGGTGAAGGACAGCGACACGACGCCGGATTGATTGGCCGAGCCGGGCTTGTGCTGGTTGAGCCTGGCCACCACCAAGCTGCGCCAATTCGAGGCGGACATGGACGAGCCGGATATGCCTTGCCTGGCCGCCGAGGCCCGCGCGCTTCCGGACGCGGCCGAATGGGCCGAGCGCACCGGCGTCGTCGAGCGGGCCGGCGCGGTCGTGCGGGGCGCGGGCGGCTCATGGGTCCGCTTGACGACCGGCTTCGGCAATATTTTCACGATTTTTTTGGGCTTCGGCTTCGGTTTCGCCTTCGGCGCCGTCATCAACACCGCCTCCGGCTTTTGCGCCGGCGGAAGCTCCGGAACCGCCATCGTCTCCGGCGGCTCGACCTCTTCCGGCTGGGCTTCCGTCATTTGCGGTCCCGGCGTTATGTCGACCACCGATTCCGACGCGGACGCGACCTCCAAGGGCTCGAGCGCGATCAGCACGGCGGGGGCGCCGAATCCGGGGAGTCCGCCGCCTGCTTATGGGTCAGCCAATAGATAAAGCCAGCATGCAGGAGAATAATGAGCGCCGCCGCGCCGATCCATCGCCGCAGGGACCGGTCTTCGACCGGATGAAGGATGACCGCCGCATGCGTCATGGCTGAGGCGCCGAGGGCTTGACGTCAGGCGTCGCCACGCCCGCCGGCGCCGCGGCGGCCTCCAAGCCGACCAGCCCGATCTTCAAATAGCCCGCCGCGCGCAGGAGATTCATCGTTTCCATGATGTCGCCATAGGAAACGGTCCTGTCGGCGCGCACGAAGACGCGCTGCTCCTTGTCGGAATTGGTCGCCGCGTCAAGGGCGCCGGCCAGACTGTCGCGCGCGACCGGATCCTCGCCGAGGGCCAAGGTGAGATCCGCCTTCACGGTGAGGAACAAAGGCTTGTCGGGGCGCGGCGCGGGCTGCGCGGTCGAGGCCGGCAGATCGACATTGACGTCGACGGTCGACAAGGGCGCGGCGACCATGAAAATGATCAAAAGGACGAGAATGACGTCGATGAAGGGCGTGACATTGATCTCATGGTTTTCCTCGAGATCGTCATCGCCGGAGACGAGCCGGACAGCCATGGCGCTTCACTCCGCGGCGGGTTGGCGGATGGGGACGACAGGCGACTCGTCCTTGCGGCGCGGCGCCGCCTCGCGGTCAAGGTCGCGCGAGAGATGGCGCAGCACCTCCGCCGCCGCGTCGCCGAGCTGCGCGCGATAGCCGGTGATCGAACGGGCGAACACATTATAGATCACGACGGCGGGGATCGCCGCGAACAGGCCCATGGCGGTGGCGAGCAGGGCCTCGGCGATGCCGGGCGCGACGACCGCGAGATTGGTCGTGTTGGTCTTCGATATGCCGATGAAACTGTCCATGATGCCCCAGACCGTCCCGAACAGGCCGACGAAGGGCGCGGTCGCGCCGATCGTCGCCAGCACGCCGGTTCCGCGCGTGATGGACCGCCCCGCCCGCGCCTCGATGCGCGAGATGAGCGCGACCGCGCGCTCCTTGACGCCATCCGGCGGCAATCCGGCCGAGCGGTCGAGCTCGCCCACGGCGGCGGAGACGAATTTGGCGACCGGCCCGCGCGCCTCGGCGAACTCCTTTTCGGCCCCGCGCAGGCTCGCCGCATGGGCCAAGGCCTCGAGGCCGGTCCGGGCTCTTTGCCGGGCGGTCCAGAGTTCGATGGTCTTGGCGAGCCAGACGGTCCAGGTCGCGAGAGAGGCGATCGCAAGGCCGGCCATGACGGCTTTGACGAGCGGATCGGCATGGCGGAACATGCCCCAAGGGGTCAGATCATGCGGCAGGGCCGAGGGAAGAAAGCCCTCGGCTTTCGCGGCCGGCTTGAGCGCGACCGGATTTTGCTCGGCTGGACTCGACTCGGCCAGACCTTGCTCGGACGGGCTTGGCTCGGACGGGCTCGCGGCTTCGGCGGCGGGCGATGCGGCGGGTTCGGGAGCCGCCTCAAAAGCCGCGGCCGGCGCGTCATTCGGGACCGCCGGGGCTTGCGCGACCGCCGGAGCTTGCGCCTGGGCCGGGACGGCGACAAAGGCCAAACCGGCGCAAAAAAAAGCCGCGCGGAGGCCGCCCCATCGAACTGTTCTATCCATCAACTCACCCTTCACGCATGTCATGCGGCGCTCTTCTCCACACGCGGCCAAACCCACACTCTCAAGGCAAAAGCGGCCGATCGCCTTCGGCCGAAGCGGCGGCGATCCTCTTTGGTCAAACTCGCTCCCTCGCCTCCGCCGTTCCGGAGCAAAAGTCGCGGTCCCGCCTATCCTATGACTAGGACGCATGAGAGCTCCGGAACACGACATCCGCCGCCGACGATAGCCAAAATTTTTTTCTCTGGGATGAGATGGCGAATAGGCCTCGCCAGCCGTTAGCCGGACTAGCGGCGAGATCGCCCTTGCGTCAATGCGCCGTGAAGACCGGCAGATTGGCGTCGGCCGGGACCTCGCTCGTCACGCCCCGAAGATGAACTGGCGCAATCCGTTTCGCGTAGGTATTCGAAAAGTAGTGTCCCAAGAGCATTCGAACCCTGGCCGTTGCCTTCGAAGAGAAATTGGTTTCCCGCAAAGCGGACCCCCACCAGAACCAGAACAAAACGTCAGCATAGGGATTTCACAGCGTCTCCCCCCGCTCATCTGAGAGATCCGCGCCCATCCGAATATTGCGCTGGGCTATTCTTTTCGGCGATCCATTAGCTGACTGACTTCCGTTTGGTCTTACAAATCGGCATCATCCGTGCGAGATGGATCAAAAAAGCATTCTCCGCGCTGACAAACAAATTACCGCAGCATCCGATGTTGGCGGCGCAGCAATTCGTGACCAGGCCGCAAAGGCAGATTGCCCTAGCAAACCCAACTGCTGCCCTCTGCCGCCCATTCAAATGCGTCAGTGAAGCTTGATCAACAAGCCATGCAAGTTGAGCCGGATAAGGCGATTCTCCGCCTTGCGCGCGAGCGCGCCGACAAGGCCAGGGACAATGAAACGAGCCGCAATATACGCCCGCTTCTCCACCGATCTTCAAGATGAGCGATCGATCGATGATCAGCTCACGCTCTGTCGCAAATACGCCGAACGAGAGGGCTTGAATGTCGTTGCGGCCTTCGACGACCGCGCCCCGTTCAGGTGGCTCCTTTCTGGGAGGCGACGGCTTGCTCGGGCTCATGGACAGCGCGCGCGAACATGCTTTCGACGTGGTCGTCGTCGAAGCCTCGGACCGCCTCTCCCGCGACATGGAGGACCTCGCCGGCATTCACAAGCGTCTGTCCTTTCTGGGGATTGAGATCCGGGCGGTCCACGAGGGCGTCGTAAACACGGTTCTGGTCGGCCCTCGCGGGCTGGACGGCCAGCTCTATCGCGAGGACAACGCTCATAAGGTGCGGAGAGGCAAGGCCGGCCGCGTCGGTCAGGGACTCAACGCCGGCGGCCTGACTTACGGTTATTCATCTGTGCCCAGAGATCGCGGAAAGCGCATGATCGTCGAAGCGGAAGCAGAGATCGTGCGACGGATCTTTCGAGAGTATGTCGACGGACGCCCCCCCCCCCCGCGACATTGCTCATGATCTGAACGCGGACAGAATCCCGCCTCCTCGCGGCCGAGCCTGGAATGCGTCGACGATCAACGGCAATATGCAGCGTGGAACAGGATTGCCAAATAACGAGCTCTATGCAGGTCGGCTCGTATGGATCAAGGTCCGCATGCTGAAGGACCCGGACACCGGAAAACGCATTTCACGTCCCAGTCACCGG
>CAWESJ010000344.1:0-8117 GCA_963811015.1 uncultured Alphaproteobacteria bacterium
ACGCCGAGTTCGCGCCGCCTCGCGTCCTGCTCGGCCTCGAGCTTGGCGAGATAGTCTTGCGCCCGCGCTTGAATTTCGCCGGCGGTGTCCTCGTCGAAACCTTCGATCGTCGCAAGCTCCGCCGGCTCGACGAATGCCAGCTCCTCGACCGAACGGAACCCCTCGGAGGCGAGCAATTGGCCGACGACTTCATCGACGTCGAGGGCCTTCATGAAAATATTCGTGCGTTCGACAAATTCCTTCTGGCGGCGCTCCGATTCCTCGGCCTCGGTCAGAATGTCGATGTCCCAGCCGGTCAGCTGGGAGGCCAGCCGGACATTCTGCCCGCGCCGTCCGATCGCCAGGGACAATTGGTCGTCGGGGACGACGACTTCGATGCGGGCGGAATCCTCGTCGAGCACGACCTTGACCACCTCGGCCGGCTGCAGCGCATTGACGATGAAGGTCGCGGCGTCCTGCGACCACGGGATGATGTCGATCTTCTCGCCCTGCAGCTCATTGACGACGGCCTGCACGCGCGACCCGCGCATGCCGACGCAGGCGCCGACCGGATCGATCGAGGTGTCGCGCGAAACCACCGCGATCTTGGCGCGCGAGCCAGGATCGCGGGCGACCGACTTCACCTCGATGACGCTGTCGTAGATTTCCGGCACTTCCTGGCGAAACAGCTTGGCCATGAACTGCGGATGCGTCCGCGACAGGAAAATCTGCGGCCCCCTCTGCTCCCGGCGCACGTCATAGACATAGGCGCGGACCCGGTCGCCCGGCCGGAACACTTCGCGGGGGATCATCTCGTCGCGCCGGATCGTCGCCTCGCCGCGGCCGAGATCGATGATGACATTGCCATATTCCACGCGCTTCACGACGCCGTTGACGATGTCGCCGATCCGATCCTTGTATTCCTGATATTGCCGGTCGCGCTCGGCCTCGCGCACCTTCTGGACGATCACCTGCTTCGCCGACTGGGCGGCGATCCGGCCGAAATCGAAGGGCGGCAGGCTTTCGGCGATCCAGTCGCCGACCTGCGCCGCCGGGTTTTTCTTGCGCGCCTCGGCCACCGTGATCTGGGTGGCGTCATTGTCGATCTGATCGACGACGAGAAGAAGGCGCGAGAACCGGATCTCGCCGGTCTTGGGATTGATCTCGGCGCGAACTTCGGTTTCCTGGCCGTAGCGCGAGCGGGCCGCCTTCTGAATGGCGTCCTCCATCGAGGCCAGGACGATCTGTCGGTCGATCGATTTCTCCCGCGCGACGGCGTCGGCGATCTGCAGGAGTTCGAGCCGATTGGCGCTGACTGCCATTTTTTTGTCCCTATTTCGCTGACGGGCGTTGCGGACCGCGCGGCGCTGGCGCCCCGCCCGGTTTGCCGTTGGTGAATTTGGCGCGGCTGAATTTTGACTTCACGCCGGCGGGCAGAACCGGCTTGGCCTTGGCCTCCTTTGCGGCGAAACGGCCGGGTCCGCGCGGCGGGCGCGCCTGCGAAGCCTCGGAGAGGGCCCCCTCCGGCTCGGCGTCGGTCCCCTCCGCGAGCGTCGCCTTGGCCGCGCGCAGCGATCGCCTGATCAAGGCTTCGGTCAGAATGAGCTTCGCTTCGGCGAGATCGCCGAGCGAGAGCGCGGCGGCGACGGCCTCATCAGGCTTGGCGTCGGTGCGCGTAAAACGCAGAAGCGCGGACGGGCCGTCGCCTTCGACCGCGCCGATAATCCCGCGAAAGCGCTTGCGCCCGTCGACGCCCCTGGTCATCTCGACGCGGGCCTCCTGCCCCAAGGCGCGGCGGAAATCCGACACGCGCACCAGCGGCCTGTCGATGCCGGGCGAGGAAATCTCGAGGCGATAGGCCTGCTTGACCGGATCCTCGACGTCGAGAACCGGCGACAGAGCCTCGCTCACGGTCTCGCAATCCTTGACATTCATCGAGCCGTCGGGCCGCTCCGCCATGATCTGCACAGTCGTCCCCGCCTGAGCCGAGAGTTTGACCCGAACCAGCCGGAAGCCCAGATCGGCCAGCACGGGCCGCGCGATTTGCGCGACCCGCAAGGCCGCGCCGGTCTCCTCGACCAAACGCGGCTCGTCGAGCAAGTCTTGCGCTTCCAAATTCCGCGTTTCCAAATCTCGCTCTTCCAGATCCCGCGCTTCCATGGCCAAATCTTCACGGTCGCGTCTTCACGGCCGGGTCTTCGCGGTCGCGATCCAGCCCCGGCCGAACTCCAGCCACCGACGTTTCCCATTCGTTTCGCTCTTGCGGCGAGAAATTTCCCGCGCCTGCTTCGACGGCAATAAAAAAGAGCGGGTCCGGCGGGGCCCACTCTTCATAATGCGATCGTCTCGAGGAGACAAACGTTATGAAAGGATGAATGACGCCTATATAGGGCGCCCGCCGGGCTCGCGCAAGCCAGGCGGCGGCGCCTATCGACAGCCGGCGGCGCCTCCGAGCGCCCCGGCCCGCGATCACAGGAGATATTGCTCGTTGATCGTCTGCCCGAGCCGGTCATTGGCCTCGACGAATTCGGTGATGAATTCATGCAGCCCCATGTTGAAAATCTCTTTCGTCGCGGCGCCTTCGAGCCGCTTCATCACCTGATGCGCCTGAGCCTGGGCCGCGCCTGAGCCGCCGTAGGCTTTCGCGATTGAATCGAGGAAACGGACGATATTGCCATAGCAGGCGATCAGAGAGCGCGGCATTTCCGCCTTGAGGATCAGGAGATCGGCGATGAGCCATGGCTTGACGCTTTCGCGATAGACCCAATGATAGGCGGTGAGCGCCGACACGGCGCGGAGAATGGCGGTCCATTGGAAATAGTCCAGCGAGCCGCCGACCGCCTCGTGCTCGGGCAAGAGAACATGATATTTGACGTCGAGTATGCGGGCGGTGTTGTCGGCCCGCTCGATAAAAAGGCCCAGGCGCGAGAACCAATAGGCGTCGTTGCGCAGCATGGTGCGATAGGACGAGCCGTCATAGTCGAGCGAAGTCTTTTTCACGAAGTCCAGAAAACGCGACAAATCCTCGCGGTCGTAGCGGCCGCGCCCGATATGGTTTTTCTCGAATCGCTTGAGGTCGATCCAGGCCCCGTTGATCGCCTCCCAGACTTCGCCGGTCAGAGCCGTGCGTACGGCCCGGGCGTCGGCGCGGGCGAATTCGATGCAATTGCGGATCGATGACGGATTGTCCTGCGCGAAAGTGAGATATTCGACGACGCTCGCCTCCTCGACCGCGCCGCGCGTCGCGTGAAAGCCATCCGCCGCGCCCGACGATTCGAGCGCGCTCTCCCATTCCAACCCGGTCCCGGAATAGCTCGTGGGCAAGGCGGCGAGGCGCTGCGTCGCCTCGACGATGCGGGCGAGAAAGTCGGCGCGCTCCACATAGCGCGCAAGCCAGAAGAGATTGTCAGCGGTGCGAGACAGCATTGTCGATTGTTTTTTCGGTTTCAAAAGTAAGGAGCAATCCATTGCCGAAAGACATGCGGGTCATGTCGCCTCGGGCTGGCTTTGCAAGGGAGCCATCTCGTCGAAAATCTGGTCCTCGACAATCCAGGTGTCCTTGGTTCCGCCGCCCTGGCTGGAATTGACGACCAGCGAATTCTCGATCAAGGCGACCCGGGTCAATCCCCCCGGCAAGACGCGCGCGCCATTGGCGCCGGTGAGGACGAAAGGCCGCAAATCGACATGGCGCGGCGCGACGCCGGCGTCGAAATAGGTCGGGCAGGTCGAGAGGCCGAGCGTCGGCTGGGCGATGAAATGCGCCGGATCGCGGGCGAGTTTGACGGCGAAAGCTTCGCGCTCGGCATTGGTTGCATGCGGGCCGACGAGCATCCCATAGCCGCCCGAACCGCTGACTTCCTTCACGACGAGATCGGCGAGATTGTCCTGCACATAGCGCAAAGCGTCCGCCTCGCGGCAGCGCCACGTCGGGACATTCTTCAAAATCGCCTTTTCGCCGAGATAAAAGTCAATGATGTCCGGCATATAGGTATAAATGGCCTTGTCGTCGGCGACGCCGGTGCCCACGGCGTTGGCGAGAGTCACATTGCCGGCCTGATAGGCGCGCATCAAGCCCGTCGCGCCGATCACCGAATCCGCTCGGAACGCCGCCGGATCGAGAAAATCATCGTCGATCCGGCGATAGATCACATCGACCCGCTTGAGGCCCTCGGTGGTGCGCATATAGACGATATCGTCGGCGACGACGAGATCGCGGCCTTCGACGAGCTCGACTCCGAGCTTGTCGGCGAGGAAGGAATGCTCGTAATAGGCGGAATTGAACCGGCCCGGCGTCAGGACGGCGATCGTCGGCTCCGCCCCCGCCGACGGCGGCGCGACGGAGCGCAGCGAGGCGAGCAAGGCGTCCGGATAATTCTCGACCGGGGCGACGCGATGCTCGGCGAACAGGTCCGGCGCAAGCCGCATCATGACCTCGCGATTCTCCAGCATGTAGGAGACGCCGGAAGGCGTGCGGACATTGTCCTCGAGCACGTAGAAATCGTCCTCGCCGGTGCGCACGACGTCGATTCCGGCGATATGGACAAAAATGTCATGCGGCACCCGCAGGCCCGCCATCTCGGCGCGGTACTGGGGATTGCTCAAGACGAGCTCGGCGGGGATGCGCTGCGCCTTGATGATCTCCTGGCCGGAATAAATATCGGCGAGGAAGAGGTTCAGCGCCTTCACCCTTTGCAATAGGCCGGCCTCGAGCCGGGCCCATTCCGAACGCAGCATCACGCGCGGAATAATGTCGAAGGGTATGAGGCGCTCGCCGGCGTCCTTCTCGCCATAGACCGAAAATGTGATGCCGATGCGGCGAAACAGGAGCTCGGCCTGGCTGCGGCGAGACGCCAGAAGCTCGGCCGGCGTCCCCGCGAGCCAGCGGGCGATCTTGCCATAGACCGGGCGGATCGCGCCATCCGCCAAGGTCATTTCATCGAAGCACCGCCCGTCTCGCACTTGCTCGCGCTCCTCGCAAAGGCTGAAATTCATATCGCGGCCATCCGCCCAAAATTGCATTTAACATACCATATGAAAGCGAATTCTTTCGCGCCGCAGCCGCGGCGGCGCAAGCGGCCGCAAATCGAAGCGCCTCGAACGCTGAAATTTTGACGCCAAAATTCTTCTTTGTCCTAAGCTTTCCACAAGTTTCGCTGCGGCGCACCCGGAATTGGCGATTATGACAGCGGCGCCGCGGCCGCCGCCAAGGTCCGCGCCTGCAGTTCTTTCGTTGCGCCGCGGCGGCCTATTTGGAGAAACGTTCATGAATCCTATTCGTTTTGCGGCCCTCGTCGCCGGCATGAGCATGGTCGCGCTGAGCGGCGCGGGGCTTGGCGGCGCTTTGGCCGAGCTGACGATCGAGGTCGGCGGCGCGCCGATGCGTCCCTCGAGGACATTCATCGATAACCTGGCCGGCTCCAAGGACCACACGGCGCTGGTCGCGGCGGTCAGGGCCGCAGAACTCGTCGAGACTTTCCAAGGCGACGGCCCGTTCACGCTTTTCGCGCCGGTGAACAAGGCCTTCGAGAAACTGCCGAAGGGGACGCTCGATACGCTGCTGAAGCCGGAGAACAAAGCGGCCTTGACCGCGCTTTTGACCTATCACATCATTCCAGGCAAATATTCCGCCGCCGACTTCATCGACGCAATCAAGAAGGGCGGCGGCAAGGCCGCGCTCAAAACAGTCGAAGGCGAGGAGCTTACGGTCGAGCAGGACGGGCGCAAGCTCATCATCATCGACGCCAAAGGCGGCAAGGCGATCGTGACGATACCCGACGTCAACCAGAAAAACGGGATGATCCATGTCGTCGACGCCGTGCTTTCGCCAAGGAATTGACCCTGGCCGCGACAGGGATGCGCTTTGAACCGGCGGGGGATTTGGACTTGGCGCCGCGCGCGCGTCCTGATCAGATGGACTTGATCTGATAGGAACCTAATTTCGCCCGAAAATATTTTTAGCGTTGCGCTTCTAATTTTGATTGTGACGGCCAAGGATGTCATAATAACGCGCATAGCGCGCGCGTCCTGCGCGGAATGTCGGACTTGTTCATGTCCATGATTTTGGCTTGATTAATCAGGACGCATTTACATGATCGAGAGCTTCCGCCGGCCGACTTGCGTCGGATCAACTCTAAAGAATGTCCCGAAAAACTTGACCGGCTTTTTCGATCGGAACATGCTCCGCCGCCTTGATTTTGAGCGATTTCTTTTCGATCGGATCACGTCCATCCGATCGGGAGGCGCTCCAGGGCCTTTGGTTTTCGCATGATTTCGATCCGCGATCCCGGTTTCGCGTTTGGCGGATCTTGCTCTCGTTACGGATTGAGCGTGGCGACGTGATCGAACAAGGGATGGTGTTCGCGCTTGGGTTTTTGATCGCGGGGCTGATCGCCCTTGCGATCGCGCCGGCGTTTTGGAGCCGCGCGATCCGGCTGTCGCGGCGCCGAATCGAGATGCAGATTCCTTTGTCGGCGCGGGAAATCCTCGCCGAGCGGGATTTGATCCGAGCCGAATTCGCGGTCGAGCGACGGCGGCTCGAGCAGAAGGCTGAAACCCTGAACCGGACGCGCTCTGGCGATCTCGCCGAGCTTGGGCGGCGCGCGGCGTTCATCGCCGCGCAGCAGGCGGATTTGGCGAGGCTCGACCAGCGGAGCGCCGAGCAGGCGGCCGCGATCGCCGCGCTTCAGCGCGAACTGGCTGACAGCGCAGCGCAATTCGCCGCGACGGAGACCGCGCTCTATAGCGCGAGCGGCCTATTCGAGCGCAGAGACGCGGAGCTGCGCGACGTCCAGGCGGATCTCGCCGCAGCGCGGTCGCAAGGCGAAGGTCAGCGCGCGAAGGCGGCGGCGCTCGCGGAGGACGTCGCGGAGCAGAAAAAAATTCTGGCGGCGAGATCAGCCCAGATCGCGCGGCTCGAGCAAGACCTTCTCTCGATTCGGCTCGAGCATGAGGCCGATCTCTCCACGCTCAAGGTCGTGACGGCCAAGCTCGCGGACCGCGAGGAAGCGCTTAAATCCGCGGAAAAACGCGAATTGGACCTGCAGCGGCGCATCAAGCAGCAAATCGAAACGACGCGCGCCGTCGAGCGCCGGCATATTGAAAAAATCGATCGTCTGAGGGTTGCCGAGGCCTCCGCGCGCGAGGCGCTCGCCGCGCTGCGGGCAAATTACGACGGCCTCACCCAGGAATTGGCGAGCTTGCGTTTCTCCGGCGCCGGGCGGGGTGCGGCCCCCGCCTCCCCCGAGCAGGAGGAAAATGCGGTCTTGCGCCAGAAGATTTATGAAATCGGCGCGGCCATCATTCGCGTCGCGAATGGCAGCGCCGCGCCCGAACTCGAAGAGGCTTCGGCTTCGGCTTCGGCCGAAGCTTCAGACGAATCCTTTGCAAATCGCGCCGGCCCGGCGATGGCCAAGGCGAGCGGCGGCGCTTCGTCCTAGGGCCTGTTCCGAAAAAGTTGAGCGGCTTTTTCGACATTAAGACATCGGATATATCCGATGTCTCATGAGAACATGCTCCAGCCTGTTGATTTGGAGCGCGTTCGTATCGACTGGACGAGTCCGTCCAATCGGAGCGCGCTCTTGAGCCGGATGCGCTTGAATGGATCCAGTCGAGAGCCTCTTTCGCCGCCGCGGCCGCGGCGCGGACTAACGCCTATGCGCCCTATTCGAAATTCGCCGTCGGGGCGGCGCTCCGCACCGCCTCGGGCGCGATTTTCTCAGGCGCGAATGTCGAAAACGCCGCCTATCCGGTCGGGACATGCGCCGAGGCCGGCGCAATCGCCGCCATGGTCGCCGCCGGCGAAAGGCGGATCGCGGAAATTCTCATTCTCGGCGAGGGCGAGGCTTTGGTCACGCCTTGCGGAGCGTGCCGCCAGCGAATCCGCGAATTCGCCAGCGACGACGCCAAAATCCATGTGGCCGGCCCACATGGCCCCCGCGCCTGCTTCACGCTTGGGGAGCTTCTGCCGCAGGCTTTCGGCCCAAAGCCGGCGACGGCCCCGCCTTGAGCGCGCCGCGTCCAAAAAGCTCGGACCCGCGAGGCCGAGGCTGGCCGAACGGCTACCGGGGCAATGAAGTTGCGCCAGCAGAAAGCTGCGGGCAATAAAAAGCCCCGGCTTGACCGCCAGGGCTCATGTGCGT
>CAWESJ010000345.1:0-5930 GCA_963811015.1 uncultured Alphaproteobacteria bacterium
TGCCGAAGGTTCGATCGGCTGGCGGAGTTTCAACGATGACGCATTCGGTCGTCATTAGGGCGCTCGCAGCGCCCGCTGCGGATTGCAGAGCGAGACGCGTCACCTTCAGAGGATCAATAATTCCAAGGTCGTAGAGATTGCCGAAGCGACCGGTTCTGACGTCTAGCCCCCAAAACTCATCATCCGACTCTAAAACCGCTGAACTTACGGCGCCAGGGTCTTGACCCGCGTTGGCGCAGATGAGACGCAGCGGTTCGCCTACCGCGTCTGCAATGATCGCAATTCCATGCCTAATGTCGAGATCGCTCGAAGTCAGAGATTTCAAAGCGCGTCGGCAACGCAACAAGGCAACGCCCCCTCCGGGCAACCCGCCTTCCATCAACGCCGCCGAAACAGCGTTCCTTGCGTTTTCGATCCTCTGCCAGCGCTCCTTGAGGTCCGTATCGCTGAGACCTCCCACCAGAATCTTCGCGGTGAGCGTGGACAAATTTGCGATCCGTTCGACAAGTCCCTGGAGTTCGTGAGCCTTCCCAGTGGACGAGCCTTTGGACGCGTCGCCATTTCGAAGGCGATCTGCCTGCAGTCGTAAACCTTCGATCCTTGCAGCGATTTTTTCAGGATCTCCGGCGCCGCCAGATAAAGTTGTAACGTCCTCTCCGACAACGACGCTATGAGCGCGACCGAGATCGGCGAGTTTGACATTTTCCAATTTGTCTCCGTTGGAGTCCAAGATGGCGCGGCCGCCGACCAAATAAGCAAGGTCGGCGAGTGTATCCGCACGATGATCGCCAAAGCCCGGGGGCTTGACCGCCACGGCTTTCAGCACGCAGCGGATATGGTTAAGCAAGATCCCAGTCAGCGCGGCGTCTTCGACCTCTTCGGCGACAATTAGAAGCGATCCATCGACACTACGGACCTGCTCAAAGACTGGGATCAGTTCTTCAAAGTGGGAAATGATGCGATCATAGAGCAATATGTAGGGGCTTTGCAGCTCCGCGACCCGGCGCGTCTTTTCGGTCACGAAATAGGGCGATAACCAACCCTGGCTCCAGCGCGCGCCATCCTGAAATTCGATTGCGTCCTCCACAGAGCGGCCTGGCTCAAGATGAATGACGCCTCGATCGCCGATTTTGCCATGCGCCGCCGCGAGGAGTTCCCCGACCGCAGCTTCGCCATTCGACGCTGTAGCGGCGATCTGAGCGATCGAGCGATAATCGCCGCAATTTTTCGCCCGCCGCCGCAGATCATCGATCGCAACACGCGTGGCGAGTTCAATGCCAATACGCAAGCCTTGGGGATCTAGACCGGCGCTCATCGCCGCGTGCAGCTTGCGGGCGATGTAGCGTGCGAGCACGATCGTGGTTGTCGTGCCGTCGCCGGATTCCTTGGCCACGGCGCCGGCCATTTGGCGGAACATGCCAATGCCGGCGCTTTGAAACCGGTCGGCGACCTCGATTGATCGCGCCACCGTAACCCCATCCTTGGTTACGGCCGGCGGGAAACCAGCCGTCCGATGCTCGATGACGACATTTCTCCCGCGAGGTCCGAGCGTTACCTGAACGGCGTCGGCGAGAAGATTCACCCCCGCAAGCATTCTTCGGCGCGCATCGTCACCATAGCCAATATCCGCAATCATCGCCTCTCCCTGCCGAGTCGCCGGTGCGTTCATTCTTCGTCTTCGTGAGCCATGCGGATAAATTCGTAGGGCCGCCTGCGACGCGAACCCGCGGAGCATTTATCAGGCAGAAGAGCCCTGGAGCTCTTGAAATAAATATCGGCGCCCGTCCCGCTGTCCTTGGTTCAATTTGATTGTGTAAGCCTCAAGTTAAAGGGCCCATTTGATCACATGCAGCCGGTTACGACGTATCGAAAACCACTATGTGCAAAGTTGAAAGACTCTTTCGGCGCCTCTCCGCAGAAGCCCTAAGTCTCGTCAGATTTCGAACGAGTCATAAGAACCCGTCCCGCCAGGAGCCGCCGCTCGCGCGAGCGCTCGAGCCGAGACCAGATCCAGACCAACTCCTTGTCCCGCCAGTCCATGGTGCGTTTGAGTTCTTCTTCGTCAGCGGGATCAAGTTCGCGCGCCCATAGTTTCTTCAGTTCCAGAACCCGCTCTTGGCCGAGCCGAGCACAGACGCTGGCCTCCTCAAGCTCCAATTCATGAGTCGTCGCATCGGCGCCTTTCGCCATTTCGGTGAGAAACCGACGAGTTTCGTCATCCATCGAGCCTCCTATCAGGTGGAGGATTCGCGACCGTGCCGGTCGCTGCGTAGGCCGTGACGCTCCATCTTATGATATAAGGTTGCACGCGTGATTCCGAGCTTGCGGGCCGATTGCGAAATATTGCCGGCGGTCATCGCGAGCGTCGAGCGGATCGCGGCGGCCTCCCAGTCGGCGAGGGGCTTAGCCTCGGGTGGCGATCGCAGGCTGATAGGTTCGCACGGCGCGACTTCCTCTGCCGGGTTGTCGCGAGCTTCTGCCATTTCCACGAGAAAATCATTCGGAAGATCGCTGATCTGAATGACCGACCCTCGCGTCGTCGCCAGGCATGATCGCAGCACGTTGCGCAATTCGCGAATGTTGCCTGGCCAAGGATGGCGCTCAAAGATCGACCAAACCTCTCGGCTCAAGGTCTTCGCCTCTTTATCGCCCTGCGCGGCGGTCTCTTGGATCCAAAGGTTCTCGATCAGGCCGAGCTTGTCTGAACGATCTCGCAAGGGCGGGAGCCAAATCTGAGCTCCGTTGAGCCGATAGTAGAGATCGCGTCGAAACGTTCCGTTGCGGACACAGTTTAGGAGGCAGCTGTTGGTCGCCGCTATGAAATGCACATCGACAGGAACCGGCTTCGAGCCGCCGACGGGCGCAATTTCGGAATGATCGAGCGCGCACAGAAGCGCAGCCTGGAGATCGAGAGCCATGTCGCCGATTTCATCCAGGAAGAGGATGCCCGTATGCGCCTCCAGGAATTTACCTGGTTTGCCGCTCTTACGCGCTCCGGTGAAGCTTCCCGGCGCATAGCCGAAAAGTTCGCTGGAAATAAGCTCGTGCGGAATCGCGGCGCAATTGACAAGCACCAATGGCCGGCCCTTGCGCGGGCCCTTCTCGTGGATCATGCGCACCAAAAAATCTTTGCCGACGCCCAATTCGCCGGTGATAAGCACAGGGATCTTCTAACTCTGTAAGCTGATGGCCCTTTCCAGAGCGGAGTCATGAACGACATCCCGCCACGCACCCGCCGCCGCCTCAGGTCGGCCCCGGCGCGCGCCGAAAGAAGGCGGCGGATCGACCGAAGGCCGATTTGCTGAAGGACAGCCTATCGACCGCATCTTTGGCGAACTCGCGCGCGGTGCGATGTTGAGCTCCGCGTTCAAGCTCCAACCGGCCGGCGTTTTCAGCGCGGAGGCGCCGCCAAATGCGGCCCGCCTGCGCAATTCCGCCACCCCGACCCCGAGAATCGTCTCGATTGGTTGGAGTAAGATATCTGAGTAATGTTCGTAGGACAGCAAGTTGAGCCCAGAGCGGGTGGCGCCAACGATCAGCCCTTGCTCGTCGAGCGAAATGAGGCCGTCGGCTAGATAGGGGCGCTTAGGTGCGGCGGCCTCCGCTTGATCTGATCGCAACCGCAACGTGAATGCTCCTGGCGCCTGTATCTCGAACAAATTGGCCTCGATCAGATGGGCGGCCATTCTTACGAGCCCGAGCAGGGTCTGAGCCGAGGAGCTCTTATCGGTGATGAGCCCCAACAGGCCGACAAGCTGACCATCGTGTGAAAAAAGCGGATGGCCGACGGTGGCGAACGGATGAAGCTCCGGCGAAAAATGCTCCTTCCCATCGAACGCGACGGGCTCAAGGACGGCGGCCGCGGTCCCTAGTCCATTGTTGCCGATCACGCGCTCGCTCCAGCTTTCGCCAATCCGCGCGAGACGGCGCCCCATGGGGCCGAGCGCCGCTCCTCCATCCGTGACGTGAAGAAGAGCGCCGCCGGCGTCCGCCAGCAGCAAGGTCACGCCGGTGTCTCTTAAAATGGGTTGGAGGTTGACAGCCATTGTCACCAGCGTGTTGCTAACCGCTGCACCCGACGCGAGGTCGGGGGGACTGGAATGTTCGAGATCACTCTGGACCTCAGGCCGCAACAGGCCAATGCGAGGCGAAAGCCGATAGTCTTCGATGCATCGATACCAGGATTGGGCGACCTGCGGTCGAACCCAGTCGGCGCCCTCGGGCGCCTGCCCGGTCTGAGCCATCCAGTCCCAGGCGGCTCCGGGTCGATCCACCCCGAACAACCCGGCGTCCCGCTCCAGTATGTTCAATCGTCTCCCGACCGCTTCGCCGGAACCATCGACTACCGAGCATATCGCCAAATCACATCTCCGTGGATTAAAAGCAAAACGTCCAGAAGAGAAGTCCTACTCCGCCGCTTGCGCTTGTCCGCTCGCGAGGAATTTCTCCAGGAAGATTTGATCCTTCGGCACCCCTCTTTTCGCCGCGACGGCGAAGGTCGCTTCGATCATGCCAGGAGGACCGCAAAGGTAGATATCTGGAAGACTCTTCGCATTGGTCAAATGCCTCGCCAAATCATCGACTACCGTACCACGGCCGCCTTCCCAACCTTCGTCAGGATGCATGATGGCGACGTAAACTCGCAAGTTCGGCATCTCGGCTTCAAGGCGCTTTAGTTCCGATAGATAGAACGCTTCATGTTGGTGAGTTACGCCAAAAAAAAGTTTAGCCTCATGCGGGTGCTGCTCGATCTGCATGTGACGGAGCATCGACGCCACGGGCGAGAGCCCGGTGCCGCCAGCGACAAAATAGCGCGGGCGAAGTCCATTTTCGTGCAGATTGAAAGTTCCAAAAGGGCCTCTCAGCTTGACGACCGCGCCAGGTTTCGCCTGCGTCGAGAGAAATTCCGAGAAGCGGCCGTTCGGCAGCAGGCGGATCAGGAACTCGAGTTGGGCGTCTGCGCTGGTCGTCGCCATAGAAAATGAGCGGTAGAGTTCCGCTCCCGGAATTTCAATGTCGAGGTATTGACCGGGAAGGAAGGGAATTTTGACCGCGGCGCGGCTTTCCGAATTGATGGGCTGGATCACCAGCCTTGCGACATTGGAGGAAATTCTGTCGATTGAGACAATTTCGCCCTCCCAATCGATCCTGATCTTCTGAAACGAGATTCGATCGTAGGTGTAGGGCACTTGGACTACAATGTCGCTGCGCGGATAAGTTCGGCAAAGCAGGACGACGCCCTCTTCTTCTTCTTCCGGCGTCAGAGCCTGCACGCTTATGTTCCCAAGTTCGTAGTCGCCGTCCGTGCATTCCGCCTTGCACGTGGCGCAGCCGCCTTGGCGACATGATGCGAGGAGAATGACGTCCCGCTTGAGGCCTGCCGAGATCACATCCTCATCGGGGCCGCATTCAAACGCCGCCTCCTGGCCGTCTTCGGTTATGACCTGGACCTTGTGCATAAAGGACTCTCCAGTTCTCGGCTTGAGGGATCTAGAGCATGTTCTTAGGAAAGTTGGTCGCCACTTTAATCAGAACACGCTCAAACTAATTGACTTACAAAGTGTTTGTTGATCGGACGGGTTCATCTAATAGGAACGTGCATTAGGCCCGTGGTTTCGAATTTGCCGCGGTGAGGCTGAAACGCGTTGCCAAATCGTCGCTGCGCTCGCCAAGACGCGATCCCGCGCGCACACGCGCCCGCGACGCTCGAAGGCGAGCGCTCGAGATTGTGAGAGATCGGCTTCGCAGCGACTTCATGAAGACGAAAATCGCCGGGGCGGCTGAATGGCTGGGCAGGCTATGGCGTTTCGGCGGCGGCGCTCTGGTCGCGACGAAGATAGAACTCCATCACGTGACCGACCGCTTCGCGCGATGAGCTTTCGCTGAGCGAACATCCTTCCTGAACGAATTCGCCGTCGCGATGAATTTTC
>CAWESJ010000346.1:0-10190 GCA_963811015.1 uncultured Alphaproteobacteria bacterium
TGGGGGCCGGGCGGCGACGCCGCCGTGATCCGGATCGGGGACGGGCCGAAGGGCCTCGCGCTCACGACCGACGTCGTCCAGCGCTATTGCGAGGCGGACCCCAATGAAGGGGGCAAGCAGGCTGTGGCCGAAGCCTGGCGCAACCTGACCGCCGTCGGAGCCCTGCCCCTTGCCGCGACCGACAATTTGAATTTCGGCAATCCGGAAAAGCCGGAGATCATGAGCCAACTCGTCGGCTGCATCGACGGAATAGCCGAGGCCTGCCGCGCGCTCGATTTTCCGATCGTCTCCGGCAATGTCTCGCTTTATAATGAAAGCAGTGGACGCGCGATCCCGCCGACGCCGGCCATCGGCGGGGTCGGCCTGCTCGAGGACGCAAGCCGAACCGCGACGCTCTCGATCAAGCGCCCGGGCGATTCGATCCTGCTTATCGGCGCGACCCAAGGCTGGCTCGGCCAGTCGCTCTATTTGCGCGAGATTTGCGGCCGTGAGGAAGGCGCGCCGCCGCCCGTCGATCTCGCCGCCGAAAAGCGCAACGGCGATTTTGTGCGCGGCCTCATCGCCAATCGCGCCCTGACCGCCGCTCATGACATTTCCGACGGCGGCCTCGCCGCGGCGCTCGCCGAAATGGCGATGGCGGGGGAATCGGCGCGAAGATCGCGACGGCTAAAGCGATTCCGGCCCAGAATTTCCTCTTTGGCGAGGATCAAGCGCGGTATATTGTTACCGCCGCGCCGGAAAAGGCCGAGGCCATCCGGATCGAGGCGGAAAAGGCCGGCGTCCCCTGTGAAATCATCGGCGCGACCGGCGGGGCAGCGTTGACCCTTGGCGACGAGACGACCATATTGTTGGCTGAGCTATTGCAAGGCTGCGAAAACTGGCTGCCGGACTATATGGCCGGCGCGGACGCCCGAGAGCGGGTTTGAAGGCGGGATTGCGACAAGAGAGCGCCTCCCGATCGCGGCGCATCGAAAAGACGAGGACATATTCATCATGGCCATGGAACAAGCAGACATCGAGAAGCTCATCAAGGAAGGCATCCCGGACGCCAAGGTCCAGGTCACCGATCTGGTCGGCGACAAGGATCATTACGCGGCGGTGGTCATTTCCTCCGAGTTCACCGGCAAAACCAAGCTGCAGCAGCATCAAATCGTCTACAAGGCGCTTGGCGGCAATATGGGTGGCGCGCTCCATGCTTTGCAGCTCACGACCTACGCGCCAAAATGAGGCGATTGTCGGAAAGCTGACAATATCCATTCTCCAAACCGCCGCGTCAGAGGCGAAGAACTATCTGAAAGGATCCGGCAATGCCCATCAAGGATATTATTCAATCGACCATCGAAAAGAACGACGTCGTCCTGTTCATGAAAGGCACCCCGAATTTCCCGCAATGCGGCTTTTCCGGGCAGCTCGTTCAAATCCTCGGCCATCTCGACGTGCCCTATGAGCATGTGAACTGCCTGGAGAATGACGAGATTCGCCAGGGCATCAAGGAATTCTCCAGCTGGCCGACCATTCCGCAGCTCTATATCAAGGGCGAATTCGTCGGCGGCTGCGACATCGTCCGCGAAATGTTCCAGTCCGGCGAGCTGTCCGCCCATTTGACGGCCAAGGGCGTCGAGCACAAGGCCCCGGCTGCGGCCAAGGCCTAAGCGCCAGCAGCCCCGATCCGAGCTGCGTCCATTCTAAGCCGCAGCCGCTTCAGCTGGATGGCTGCGAGCTAACGATCCAGGCCAAGGATCTTTCGCCCGGCGCGCATGCCGGGCATTTTTTCGCCTTTGAATAGGCAGGCCAGCGCGCCTCACTCCCGACTGGCCTTCAAAAACGCAAGAGCGTCCTGGGAATCCCATTGCGCCGGACCAGCCATGGTCCCGATCTCGCACCCGTCCTTTGCGATGAGGACAGTCGTCGGCAGACCCAAGACCTTGCCGCCCTGTTTCAACGCCTGAAAAATATCGGCCGTAGCATCGGCGTAGAAGGTGAGATTCTTCACCCCAATCTCGTTGAGGAAGGCCTTCGGCCGCTCCAGCCTTGCGGTGTCTATGTTCACCGCCACCACGGCAAAATCCTCGCCGCCGAGCGCGCCCTGCAAACGGTCGAGCGCCGGCATTTCCTGGCGGCAGGGGACGCACCATGTCGCCCAGAGGTTCAAAAGCACCTCGCGCCCCTTGAAATCCGCGAGGCTGACCCGCGCCCCGTCGGCCGCCTTGAAGGCCAGCGCCGGAAGCGGCTTCGGCGCCCTGGCGAGGCTGAAAGCCGCGATCTCGCCATGAATCAGCGGCGCCAGCCGCTCGGCCTTGGCCGCTCCCTCCGGACAAGCGGGGTCCGGCGCGGCATCCTTGCCGTATGGAGGCTTGATCGCGTAAAGGACAAATACCGCAACGGCGGCGGCGACAATGCCCGCCGCGACCCAGAAGCGGGCGCGGTTCGGGCCTTTTTCCTGATTCGCGACGTCTTGCCTCATGCCGACACCATTCTGAAAAGCGCGAAAAGATGAGCAATAAAATGTGGGGCGGCCGGTTTGCGAGCGGTCCCGACGCCATCATGGAGGAGATCAACGCCTCGATCGGCTTCGACTACAGGCTCGCCCTGCAGGACATAGCGGGCTCGAAGGCCCATGTCGCCATGCTGGCGCAGACCGGAATTGTCGCCGAGGCGGACGCCACGGCGATCGCGCAAGGATTAGACGAAATCCGCGCCGAAATCGAGAACGGAACGTTCACCTTTTCGCGCGCGCTCGAAGACATCCATATGAATATCGAGGCGCGCCTCGCCGCGCTCATCGGCGCGCCCGCGGGGCGGCTTCATACGGCGCGTTCGCGCAATGACCAGGTCGCGCTCGATTTCCGCCTCTGGATCCGCGATTCGATCGACGCGCTCGACCTCCAATTGCGCGACCTGCAAGAGGCGCTGACGGAGAAGGCTTTGGCTCACGCCGCGAGCGTCATGCCGGGCTTCACCCATATGCAATCGGCGCAGCCCGTCACCTTCGGCCATCATCTTCTGGCCTATGTCGAAATGTTTTCCCGCGACCGGGCGAGGTTTTCGGACGCCCGCGTTAGGCTGAACGAATCGCCGCTCGGCGCGGCGGCTTTGGCGGGAACCTCGTTTCCGATCGATCGCGACGCGACGGCGAAGGCGCTCGGCTTCGACCGCCCGACCGCCAATTCCCTGGACAGCGTGTCCGATCGCGATTTCGCTCTCGAGACTTTGAGCGCGGCGGCGATCTGCGCCGTGCATCTGTCACGTTTCGCGGAGGAGATCGTGCTATGGGCGACGCCGCAATTCGGCTTTGCGGCTCTGTCCGACAAATTCACGACAGGCTCCTCGATCATGCCGCAAAAGCGCAACCCGGACGCGGCCGAGCTCGTGCGCGGCAAGGCCGGGCGGATCATCGGCGCGCTCAACGGCCTGCTCATCGTCATGAAAGGCCTGCCGCTCACCTATTCCAAGGACATGCAGGAAGATAAGGAAGGCGCGTTCGACGCGCTGCATTCATTGTCGCTCTGCCTCGCCGCCATGACCGGAATGGTCCGCGATCTCGAGCCGAAGCTCGAGCGCATGAAGGCCGCCGCAGGGGCCGGCTACGCGACCGCGACCGATCTCGCCGATTGGCTAGTGCGGACGCTGAACCTTCCGTTTCGCGAGGCGCATCATATCACCGGCCGCCTGGTCGCGCTGGCGGCGGCGAAAGATATGGAGCTCGAAAAACTGACCCTTGCCGAAATGCAGTCCGTCGAGCCAAGGATCAGCGACGAAGTTTATGCTGTCCTTGGCGTCGAGCAATCGGTCCGCAGCCGAAAAAGCTATGGCGGCACGGCGCCTTCGAATGTGAGCGCGCAGGCGAAACGCTGGCTCGCGCGGCTGAAGAAGGAGAAGTCCGCAGCCGTAATCGCCGCCGCAAAATAGCGCCGCTCGGCTGACGCGCGCCTGCCCCTCCCGAAATCGTATCGGGCAACGTTTTTGATGGCGAATTGATTTGTCATAATGCACAAGCATTGCGCGTTATATAAATAGCTGCGGGCCGCTTGGCTGGACCGCGCGACGCGACAATTTCTACCGGGACAATTTCAAAGGGAGGGCAAATCCGATGCGCGCCTATTTCCGACGCATTCTCGGCGGGGTCGCCGCCGGAGCATTATTGGCGATTTCGCCCATGCTCGCCGGCGCCGCGCTGGCGCAAGCCAGAAAGCCCGCGCAAGCGCAGCGCCCCCCCGCGCAGGAGCCGGCGCAGAGCCCCGCCGAGCCGACGCCTTCCGAGAAAAAGCCCAACATTCTTTTCATCATGGGTGACGACATCGGCTTTATGCAGCCGAGCATCTACCATCGCGGCCTGATGGTCGGCGAGACGCCCAACATCGACAGGATCGGCCAGGAGGGCTCGATCTTCATGGACTATGTCGCCATGCAGAGCTGCACCTCCGGCCGCAACGCCTTCTTCACCGGCATGTATCCGCTGCGCACCGGCATGATCCCGCCGCAGCTGCCCGGCAGCCCGTCCTATTTGCGGCCCGGCACCCCAGCGCTCGCGAAATTCCTGCATGATCTCGGCTATACAACCGGCGAGTTCGGCAAGAACCACCTTGGCGACCACACGGAGGCGCTGCCCACGGCGCATGGCTTCGAGGAATATTGGGGCTATCTCTACCACCTCGACGCGATGCAACAGGTGAGCTTCCCCGACATCAACAAGAGCCCGACCGAGCAGACCGTCGCGCCGCCGTGCAAGAATACGCCGATCCCCGGCGTTCCGGAAGTCCCCGGCGCCGTGGACCCAAGAACGACAACCTGCCTGACGCCGCCGCGCCCGGTTCTGTGGTGCCATTCCTCAGACGGCACGGCGAAGAATCAGACCTGCAAGGATGAAGGCCCGCTGACGCTCGACAGATCACGGACGGTGGATGAGGAAATTTCCGCCAAGGTGATCGACTTCCTCGACCGCAACGACCCCAAGAAGACCAACAAGCCCTTCTTCGTCTGGTACAATCCGGCGCGCATGCATGTCACCACAATGCTCCCGCCGAAATACGAGGCCATGCTCGGCGAGCGCGGCGGCAAGGATTGGGGCGTCAACGAAGCCGGCATGAAGCAGATGGACGACAACATCGGCTATGTGCTGAAAAAGCTGGAGGACATGGGCGAACTCGACAACACGATCGTCGTCTTCACCACCGACAATGGCGCCGAGGCGATCACCTTCCCGGACGGCGGCGTCACCCCGTTCAAGGGCCAGAAAGGCGAGGCCTGGGAAGGCGGCTACAGGGCGCCGCAGGTTGTGCGCTGGCCAGGCCACATCAAGCCTGGAACCGTGCACAACCAGCTCTTCGCCGCGCTCGACTGGCTGCCGACGCTTGTGGATATCGCCGGCGGCGCCAAGGGCGACGAGCTGAAAACGCAGATCGAGGCTGGCAAATATCCGGGCATTGTGAAGACCACCCTCGACGGCTTCGACCAACGGGACTATCTCGAAGGCAAGTCAGCCAAATCGGCGCGCGACGTCTTCTTCTATTTCTCGGGCGCGACTCCCTCCGCGGTGCGCTACAAGAACTGGAAGATGTACTACACCATGTCGCAGCCTGGGGCGGAAGGCTGGTTGCTGCCGCTCACTTCGTTCCACTTCACTTTGGTGCAGAACATCAAGCGCGATCCCTTCGAGCAGGCGGTCGGCGAAAGTCAGAAGACGGTTAATGGCGTTGGCGGCGCGCTGGGCGGCCCGCTTACCGCCTTTCTCTATGACTGGAATATGCTCCCGATCGGCCAGCTGCTCTGGGAGAAGGAACTCGAGTCCTACAAGGAGTTCCCGCCGCTGCAGGCGCCCGAAACCTACAATCTCAGCGGGATCCTGGACGCGATGAAAAAGGCCGGCCACCCGAGCGACTGAACGCGCAACGCGCTCTTGAAACACGCCGCGGGCTCCCTGGTGGATTCCCGCGGCGGCCCGGAGGCCTCGATGAAATTTATCGATTCAATTGCTCGAGCGAGGGGCGCGGCTTTCGCTCTCCTCGCCCTGCTCGCGGTCTGTCTCCAAGCGCAGGCGCAAGCCGATTCCCTGCCCGATCCCTTGCCCTCTTGGGCGGAGGGTCCGGCCAAAGCGGCCATCATCGATCTGGTCAAGACCACGACCGACAAGGCGAGCCCTGATTTCGTCGCGCCCGAGGCCCGCATCGCGACTTTCGATCAGGACGGCACGACCTGGGTCGAGCACCCGATCTACACGCAAGTTGTCTATTGCCTGGAGCGGGTCCCCGCAGCGGTGAAGGCGAGGCCGGAGCTCAAGAGCGTAGAGCCATTCAAGACCGTATTGTCCGGCGACCACGCGGCCTTGGCGAAGCTCACCTTGAAGGATTTCGAGAAGATCGCCGCCGTCACGCTCACGGGAATAACGGTGGACGCGTTCAAGGCGGATGTCGCGCAATGGATCGCGGCCGCCAAGCATCCGCGTTGGGACCGACTCTACACCGAGCTAACCTACCAACCCATGCTCGAAGCCATGCGCTACCTGCGCGAGAACGGCTACAAAACCTACATCGTCACCGGCGGCGGCCAGGATTTCGTGCGGGTCTATTCGCAGCGCGTGTATGGCCTGCCCCCCGATCAGGTCGTCGGCACGGCGGGCGGGGTCAAATATGGCTATGACAAGAGCGGCAAGCCGATCCTGACCAAGGAGCCGAAGCTCTTGCTGAACGACAATTTCGCCGGCAAGCCTGATGGCATTCATCTGGAGATCGGCGCAAGGCCGATCATCGCCTTCGGCAATTCGACCGGCGACCGGCAGATGCTGGAATATACCAAGGCCGGCGACGGCGCGAGGCTCGCGCTTCTGGTCCTCCACGACGACGCTGCGCGCGAATACGCCTATGGCCCAGCCCAAGGGCTGCCCGACACAAAGGTCGGAACATTTACGCAAGCGCTCTACGACAAAGCCAAGAAGAACGGCTGGACGATCATCAGCATGAAGAACGACTGGAAGCGGATCTTTTCGTTCGAATAGCGGCGGAGGACAGAAGCCGGCGGGCGCGCCGAGGCTTGCTGTGTCGGATCGGCAACAACAAGGAAGAATTCCGCCGAGCGGGTTGCACATGAGCGGACGGTGTATTCTAATAAAGCTCGCTTTTATAATTTCCAGGCCGCGCGGCGGCGCAAGCTCCGGCAAGCGCCGCGATTGGAGTCCGGCATGCGATTCAGTCCCGCGTCAATCACCTCGAGAGCTCTCGCCGCGGCTCTGTGCTTCGCCGCGGCGTTGGCCCTCGGTCCGCCGGCTCTGGCGACGGAATATGGCCTCGGCAACTATCTGCTTGGCTACAGTCTTCCGATGACCGGCTACACGCCCCCGCCGGGCGTGTATTTCACGGACACGTTCTATCTTTATGAAGGCAGCGCGAGCCCCAATGTCCGGTTTCCCCTGGGCAGAAACGTGGACGCCGGGATCAGCTATAGTTTTCTGTTCGACATCTCCCAGATCGCTTGGGTCACGGACGCCAAGATCCTCGGCGGATCGCTCGGTTTCGCGGCGCTGCTTCCCTTTGGCGGCGAGCGCACGTCGGCGAGCCTTTCCTTCATAGGTCCCTACGGCGTAGCCCGTGACATTGGCCGGACCGCCGCCGTCGACGGCTTGGGCGACAGCGCCTTCGCCGCCTTCGTCGGCTGGGAGGCCGGCGAGCATCATTGGAATGCGACCCTGACCGGCTTCGCCCCGACCGGATATTATTCCTCGACCGCGATCGCCTTCACCGGCCTGCACCGGCCGGGCATCGATATCAAGGGCGGCTACACCTATCTCAGCCTCCAGACCGGAATTGAGGCTTCCGCCGCGGTCGGCGTGACCATCAATACAGTGAACGCCGCGACGAACTATTTGAGCGGCGACGAGCTCCATGTCGAGGCCGCGCTCAACGAGCATCTTCCCTTCGGCCTCGCGGCCGGCGTCGGCGGCTATTATTACCAGCAATTGACGCCGGACAGCGGCGCGGGAGACAAGGTCGGCGCGTTCAGGGGACGCGTCGCGGCGATTGGGCCATTGCTCAGCTATACGTTCAAGGAAGGCGCGCAGCAGGTGATTCTCAGCGGCCGCTGGTTTCATGAATTCGACGTCGCGCACCGCGTCCAGGGCAATTCGGTCTTCGCTTCGCTCAGCTTCCCGCTATAAATCGGCGGCGCGCGGATCATCCTTGGCCGCGCAATGCGGAGCGCGATGAAAACATTTAACCTCGCCGGTTTACTCGGCTTCGCCCGGCCTCGGCGCGGGGCGGTCGCCATTTCCATCGTCTTCGCCGCAGTCGCCGTCTTGACCGCGCCGGCCGCGATTAATCCTGTCCGCGCCGAGCCCCAGACGGAGGCTCCCGCCGAATTCGTCGGCGCGGAGGCCTGCGCCGGTTGCCATGCGGCGCAGGCCGAACGCTGGCGCCTGTCTCATCACGCCCTTGCGATGCAGAAGGCGACGGCGACGAGCGTGCTCGGCGACTTCAATGGCGCGCGGCTCGCGCATTTCGGCGCCGTCACGACGTTTTCCCGCGCCGGCGACAAATTCATCGTTCACGCCGACGGACCGGACGGCGTCGCGCGAGACTATGAGATCGCCTATACGTTCGGCGTCTCTCCGCTGCAGCAATATTTGATCGCCTTTCCGGGCGGACGCTATCAAGCGCTCGGGATCGCCTGGGACGCCCGCCCCAAGACGCAGGGCGGCCAGCGTTGGATGCACCTCTACCCCGACCAGAACCTTCGCGCCGGCGACGTCCTCCATTGGACCGGGCGCGACCAAACCTGGAACTATCAATGCGCCAACTGTCATTCCACGAACCTGCGCAAGAACTACGACCTTGACGCCGACGCCTATGCGACAAGCTGGACGGATGTGAATGTCGGCTGCGAGGCTTGCCATGGTCCAGGCTCGCGCCATCTCGCTTGGGCCAAGGCGCGCGCGGCCGATGGCGCAACGTCCCCCGAGCCGGGCTCCGGCGCGTCGCTGGACCTCAAGGCGATGGGCCTCACAACCTGGCTCGCGCAGGCCGAGCCCGGCGTTTGGCGCATGAACCCGGAGACGGGGATAGCGCAACGCAGCGAACCCCCGGCCGGACAGGAGCTCAACATCTGCGCCCCTTGCCATTCCCGCCGCAAGGTAATTGCCAAGGATCCACGGGTCGGCGCGGAGTTCCTCGACGCCTATCTGCCCGCCTTGATCGAGCCCGGCCTCTATCAGGCGGACGGGCAGATTGACGGCGAAATGTTCGAATATGGCTCGTTCCTCCAGAGCCGGATGCATCACGCCGGGGTCGCCTGCTCGGATTGCCACGACCCGCACAGCCTGGCGCTCCGCGCGCAAGGCAATCAGCTTTGCGCGCAATGCCACCTGCCGGCGAAATTCGACGTCGCCGCGCATCACCATCACGCGGAGGGCGGCGCCGGGGCGCAATGCGTCGACTGCCACATGCCGACGAAAACCTACATGGTTGTCGATGATCGGCGCGATCATAGTTTTCGCGTGCCGCGCCCGGATCTCACCCTGGCGATCGGCGTCCCCAACGCCTGCGCCAAATGCCATGCCGACAAGCCTGCCGATTGGGCGGCGCGCGCGGTCGCCGAATGGTTTCCGGCAGGGCGCCAGACCAGGCCGCAGTTCGGGCTCGCGCTCCACGCCGGCCGGACCGGCGCCGCCGACGCCGAGCGCCAGCTCGACGCGCTGATCGCGGATCAAGGCCAGCCCGCCATCGCGCGGGCGAGCGCGCTCGCCCTTCTCGCGCCCTACGCCACGCCCGCATCGGAAAGCGTCGTCAGGGCGGCGATCGCCGATGCGAGCCCGCTGGTGCGCGCCGCCGCCCCGCGCGCGCTGCCGGCCGCGCCGACGCCGGCGATGGTTCAAGCCCTCGCCCCGCTTCTCGGCGATCCCATCCGCGCGGTTCGCGTCGAGACGGCGCGGGCGCTCGTCGGCGCCGACCGGCGATCGATGACGCCGCAGCAGCAGACCGCCTTCGCCGCCGCCTATCTGGAATTATACGACTTAGAGACGATCGACGCCGACCGCCCGGAAGCGCATCTCAATCTCGGCCTCATCGAGACAAGGCTCGGCCGCCCCGCCGAGGCGGAAACGCAATATCAAACCGCCTTGCGCCTCGATCCGCGCTTCGCGCCCGCGCTCGTCAACCTCGCCGATCTCGACCGCATGCGCGGCATGGACCAAGACAGCGCCGAGC
>CAWESJ010000347.1:0-4580 GCA_963811015.1 uncultured Alphaproteobacteria bacterium
CATTCTCGAAAAGGCGCCGAGGGTCGACTGGCTTGAAGCGGTTTCAGAAAATTTCATGGTTCCCGGCGGCCAGCCGCTTGCGACGCTCGAGCGCTTGCGCTGCAATTATCCAATCGTCTTGCACGGCGTCTCACTCTCGATCGCTTCGACCGCCCCGCTCGATTTCGCGCATCTGAAAGAGCTAAAGGCGCTTTCCGACCGTTTCGAGCCGGAATGGATCTCGGATCATCTGTGCTGGACCGGCGTTGACGGCGTGAACCTGCATGATCTCCTGCCAATTCCCTATAGTTCCGAGGCGCTGAACCATGTCGTCGAACGCATAAGGCGGGTGCAGGATTTTCTCGGGCGCCGCATCGCGATCGAGAACATATCGAGCTATGTGACCTTCTCCGAATCCGAAATGGACGAATGGACATTTATCGCCCTGATGGCGGAGCGCGCCGATTGCTGGCTGCTGCTCGACGTGAACAATGTCTTTGTTTCGAGCTTCAATCATGGCTTCGATCCGCTGGCTTATTTCGAGGCCCTTCCCGCAAGCCGCATCGTCCAGATTCATCTGGCGGGCCATTCGGACGCCCCGACGCACAAGATCGATACGCACGATCAACCGATCTGCGAACCGGTCTGGTCGCTCTACGATCGCGCCTGCCGCAGCTTTGGACCCGTCTCGACAATGATCGAACGCGACGACAATTTCCCGCCCTTCGACGAACTCATGGCGGAACTCGATCGGGCCCGCGCCCTCGCCGCGGCGGCGCGCCGCGCGCCTCATGAGGCCGCGGCATGAAACTCGCCGAGCTACAAACCAAGCTCCAAGCCGCAATCATCGAAGGCGATCAGGCCATTCTCGCCTCGCTCGCGGCCTCGCCGAGAGCGGATCGGGAAACATTGCTGGCGGTCTATTACGACGCCTATCGGCTGCGCCTCGCGGCGTTTCTCTCGAATGATTTTCCATGTCTCCGCAGCCATCTCGGCGACGAAACATTCGGCCGCCTCGTCGAAGATTATATCGAGGCCGCGCCGTCGCATGAGCGGAACGCGCGATGGTACGCGGCCCGCCTGCCCGATTTCATGCAGGCGACCGCGCCATGGCGCATGAAATCGGAGCGGCGTCGATCTGGCTCGGTTCGAGCGCGCGCTGGCCGACGCTTTCGATTCAGCCGACGCCCCGGCGCTTTCGATCGGCGCCCTGGCGACGATTCGCGCTGAGGATTGGCCGCATCTGAGCTTCGAATTCCATCCGAGCCTTGCGCTTCTGGATCTCGCCGAAGGGACCGCGCAAATCTACGCCGCTCTCGCCGCCGAAGAGGCGCCGCCCGCGATCGGCCGAGGCGAAGAAACGATAATTGTTTGGCGAAGCGACAAACAGCCGGTCTATCGCAGCGTCGCGGCAGACGAGCGCCTGGCGTTGACGGAGGCGAGCCAAGGCGGGAAATTTTCCGATATTTGCGCGCTTCTCGCTTATCAGGCGGGCGACGAAGACGTGACGCCAAGAGTCGCCGGTTTTCTCTCGCAATGGTTCGCGGACGGACTCATTATCCGCGCTTCGGCGCGAAATTAAGCCCACCAAAAGCGCCCTAAGCCCATAGATCCGCGCCGGCAAGCCCGATCACGTGCCCTTGCCGTCTGGCGATTTCGAGCTTGACGTTGGTCCAATGACGCGGCGACCTCGAGGCGTCGTCGATGCAGCGGCCGCTGACGCGGTCCCGCGCCTCGAAATAGGCCCGCTGGTCGAACGCGGCGATGAGACGGTCCGCGTCGGCGCGGATCGCGGCCTTCGAGGCGGCGTAGCGACGAATCAATCCTGTGAGCATGCGAGTTTTCTATACAACCATTGCGAGCACAACCTTTAATGCCATGATGCGCCGCAAGAATCAACCGGCCATAGGTAAAATGCCCGGGCCAATTAAATCTTATCCACAGGCCTATCTTGTGTATATTCCGCCTGACAGGGTTGACCTTGGCGGATCAACGGGCGAAGAGCTGATTCGTTCCAGATGCGGTTTGACATGGCGGCGGGCGGCCCCGCTCGCCGGAAGGCGGACCCTTTCCGCCCGAATCCCAAATCTCTGAATCGGCCGCCGCCATGCCGCTCTATTTCGCCTATGGATCCAACATGGACGCTGCGGCCATGCGCGGCCGCTGCCCGAACGCGCAGGCGCTCGGGCGCGCCCGGCTCGCCGGCCATCGTTTCTTCATCATGGCGGAAGGATTCGCGTCGATCGCGCGGGACCGGAACGCCGAGGTTCACGGCGTTCTTTACCAGCTGGCTCTATCGGATATTGGCCCGCTCGATCGCTATGAGGAGGTCGGGCGCGGTCTTTATAAGAAAATCACGCAGCCCGTGATTCGCGCCGCCGGCGGTCCCGTCCGGGCGCTCGTCTATGTCGGACGCGGCGACCAGGATGGACGCCCCCGGCCCGGCTATATGGAGTCCATCGTCCGCGCCGCCAGGGACTGGGCCTTGCCGCCCGCCTATGTCGCCTTCCTCGAATCCCTGGCTAAGCCTGGGTAGCGCGCCCTTAAACAAGGGAGCCTCATGCCTGCTCGAGCTCGATCAGGGTGCCGGCGAAATCCTTGGGGTTCAGAAAAAGAACCGGCTTGCCATGGGCGCCGATTTTCGGCTCGCCGTCGCCAAGCACGCGCGCGCCGCAATGCTTCAAATGGTCCCGCGCGGCGAGAATATCCGCGACCTCATAGCAAAGATGATGGATCGCGCCGGCGGGATTTTTGGCGATGAAATTGGCGATCGGGGAGTGATCGCCGAGCGGAGCGAGAAGCTCGATCCTGGCGTTCGCCAGTTCGACGAAAACAATGGCGACCCCATGTTCGGGCAAGGCCGTCGGCGCGCTGACCTTTGCTCCAAGCGCGTCGCGGTAGATCGCGCTTGCGGCCGTGAGGTCGCTCACGGCAATGGCGACATGGTTCAGCCGCAAGATCACGCGCGCAATCCTTTCGCGCTTAGAGCATGTTCCGAAAAATTTGATCGCCTTTTTCGACATTAAGACATCGGATATATCCGACGTCTCATAAGAACATGCTCCAACTCTTTGAAATTGAGCGACTTCCTAGGAAAACACTCTAAGTCAAACCTCGACGACGAGGACATGCACCGCCGGCCGCTTGCCCCAAGCCGCCGCGACGGCGTTGCGCACGGCCTTTTCGATCGCAGTTGACACAAGATCGGCGTCGCGTCGCTTTTGCCGAGGCAAATGGTCGAAGGTTTGAAAAAGCGCGTCGTCCACGACGGCGTCCATGGCGGCGCCGTCGCGCGTCTTCGCCGGCATCCCTGCGGTCATGACGTCCGGCACGCCGGCGAGATCGCCTTTCGCGTTCACGGCCAAGGCGATGGTGACTATGCCCGAGACCGCGAGCTTCTGGCGCGCCCGGACGGATTTGTCATTGGCCGGCACAAGTGCGTTTCCGTCTTTGCAGAGGCGGCCGCTCGGAACCGCGCCAATGACGCCGGGCTGGCCCGGAGCAAGCAGGACAATATCGCCATTGCGCGCCTTGACGACATGTTCAGCGCCCTGCTCGGCCGCGAAAGCCGCATGTTCGGTCAGATGGATCTCCTCGCCATGGGCGGGGATGGCGATCTTCGGCCTGGTCCAGGCGTAGAGCTGGGCAACCTCGCCGCGCCGCGGATGACCCGAGGCATGCACGAGGGCGGCGCGGTCGGTGACGACCTCCACGCCGGCCCTGATCAGATTATTGATGATGCGGCCGACATCCCTTTCATTGCCGGGGATCGTCCGGGACGAGAAAATCACTTTGTCGCCGGGGCTCAGGGTTACGGCGGGATGCTCTCCTTCGGAGACGCGGGCGATCGCGGCGCGGCTCTCGCCCTGGCTTCCGGTCGCGAGCACGACCACTTTCTCGCGCGGCAGTTGCGGGAAGGCGTCGACGGAAAGAAATTCGGGGATCCCATCGAGATAGCCGCATTCGCGCGCGACCGCGACGACCCGCTCCATCGCCCGCCCGACCAGCACGACATTGCGCTGCGCCGCCATCGCGGCTTCGGCGACCGCCCTTATCCGCGCGACATTGGAGGCGAAAGTGGTGACGACCACGCGGCCGCGCGCCTTGGCGACGATGTCGCGCAGGGCCCTCCCGACCTCGCCTTCCGACGGGCTCAAGCCGTCGCGCAAAATATTGGTCGAATCGGAAACGAGGGCGAGAACGCCTTCCGCTCCGAGCGCCTGAAACCGCTTCGCGTCGGTCGGCTTGCCAAGGCCAGGCTCGTCGTCGATCTTCCAGTCGCCGGAATGAACGACCGTGCCGAGAGGCGTCTTGATGGCGAGGGCGCAGCTTTCCGGGATCGAATGCGCGACCGCGACGAATTCGACGCTGAAAGGCGCGAGATCCAAAGTCGCGCCCTGCGCGGCGATCACAATCGGAACATCCGGGCGCCCTCCTCGGACAGCCGCTTCGTCTGGAGAAGCTCGGCGGCGAAGCGCGTGGCGTAGAGGCGGCATCCGAGCCGCGGCCAAAGATCCGCGACCGCGCCTATATGGTCCTCATGCGCATGGGTGATGACGAGCCCGACGAGATCCTGCTTGATCTTGTCGACAAAGGCGATG
>CAWESJ010000348.1:0-5934 GCA_963811015.1 uncultured Alphaproteobacteria bacterium
TTCGACAATGTGAAGCAGCTGAAGGGGTAAGCCCTTTACAGGCCGGGTACCAAAGAGCATCCGGCCTGAAAGCCCTTTTATTCCATCATTCTAACTTATGATCTACAGTTTCTGCCTGAAGATTCTCGCCTTCGCAAGCAAAATTTTTTAACTATAAAGCGCATTTTCTAGCTGAGATCTAATATTAGTAGGCAAGGTGCTATTCTTAACCAGTCCAAAATACCCATGGAGCTGCAAGATGGCGAGCGACAATCTATCCAGCAGGATCATAGAGCTTTACCAACACATAGAAGACATCCGTTTACGTAGTCTCAACGATCAGGCCCACTTGGGAGAGATCCTATTTTCCCGATACCTTGGACGAGCTCATCCAGCCTTGAGGAGCTGTCGGCAACTGAAGAGGGGCTGTACCAGCAAAACGAGGACCTCATGGAGGCCTCAAGGAGGAGAAAGAAAGGAACCCCAGCTGTTAGACGTGGCCAATGAGACCCTAAGGAGGCAGTCGGAGAGGCTCAACCTTGCTCTTATCCTCATCAGGAGCCTGGATGACAGGATCATCTCCAGGGGAAGCGGTGTAGAGGAACTTACGTGGCCTGGTTGGACAACAGGACGGGATCTGATCAGGTCTACATAGCTACGATATTGCCTCGGGAAAGGGGATCGCATATCGCCAACCAAAAGTCCGTGAAGTTATTCCCGGTAATTAGCGGCGATAAGATGGTATGGATCGATGATAGGAATAAGTACTGGTAGGTCTTCCTCTATAATCTGACCTCCAGTTCGGAGGTCCAGCTAACCACCAATCCGGCCAGGCATGTCCCGCCCTGGATATATGGCAATACGGTGGTCTGGGCCGATAAGGCAGGAACAATAACTGGGACATTTACACTTATATGCATAGACCGACGCGGCGCCGGGGCGCAGCCCGTTCAGAACGTAAATATCCGCCTCGGGGGCGAGCGCGCGAAGGCTGCGGCCTTCGAACGCATGGCCGACGAAGAAGGTCCTGCAGCCGGCGTCATGGAGCGTTTTCGCGACGGGCTCGAGGCCGAGGCCATAGGCGTCGGCCTTGATGACGGCGCCGCATTCGGCCTCGCCGCAAACGGTTTGCAGCGTCCGCCAATTGGCGCCGAGAGCCGCAAGATCGACAGTCAGGACGCAGCCCGCCTCGAGCGGTGAAATCTCAGCAGGCGACATTGTCCGGCGCGCCGATCAAAACAGGGCGAGCACGCCGGTATAGCCGTAGATGCGATCTCCGGCGATCTCGCCATTTGCGTAGAAGCCGACGAGCGGGACCTCGCCGAGCGCAGATTGCACCAGTTCGACTTCCTCATTGGCGGAGTTGAACAGGTTTGGGCCGCGCGCGCAGCACGACACATAAAGCGCGCCGCGCACGGTTTGGGTCCGCTTGCGCAGCCTTTGCGCCATCGCTAGAAGATCCTTGGCTGCGGCGGCGCGGTCGCGCCGGCAGAAGAATATTTTCTGGCCTGGCGCGACGTCATCGGCGATCCCGATCCGGCCGCTGTCGGCGTCAATGCCGGCGATATTGCGCACGACATAATCGCCGGTGTCGCAATTCGCCGCCGGCAGGCCGACATGCAGCGACAAGAGGAGCTTGCGCAGATCGGTTTCCCCCGTCGCCGAGACGTCCTTAAGCAAGGCCTGGAGCGGCGCCTCGCCGTCGAGCTTGGCGATCAGCCCGTCCTCGACGGCGTCGATCGTGCGGATCGGGCCGATCGCGCTGCAGCCTTGCGAGACGCCGATCGCGATCCCGATTTCGGGACCGAGCAGAAGACCAGACAGCCGGCCTTGCGCCATGGCTCCCGCCACTTGATCGAATTGGCCCGTGCGCGACGCCGTGAGCCCGCCGACGAGATAGGCGCCGCCGTTCGCCGCGAGTTCGCGCAAGCCCTCCTCATAGGGGCGGCGCGGATCGACATGGACGATCGCCGTCGCCAATCCGCTGGCGAAGCCCTGCGGAGCCTTTCCGTCATAGAGCTTGAATTGATCTTCCGGCCAATTTGCGATCATCGCGGCGATCGCGGGCTGATCGAAGGCGGCGGCGCGTCCGCCTATGACGCCGAAGCCGATCGTCCCGACCCAATTGCGACGCCGGTCTTTTGCGCGAGCGTCGCGACGATGGCGTCGAGCCCCGAGCTCAGCCGATCGGTCACGTAAACGAAACCAACCGAGCCGCCGCCGCCCTGGGCGATGAGATCCTCGGCGACGCGATCGGCGGCCCGCGCCGGGTCGTCGTCAATGGCCAGCGCGGTTCGAAAACGATCCAATGACATGAGCGGACGCGCTTTCTGCTGAAGCCATCGGAAGGCGCGGTCGCCGGCTTGAAAGCGGCCGGGCGAGGCGACAAAGCCTATAGCGCCATGGCGCGACATGCAAGAACAGGGCCCGGTGCGTTACTTCCTTGACGTAGGGCAATAGCTTCCGATGGCGCCGCAAGACGCTCGCGCGCAACAATCAAAACGCGGCGATCCGCTCAATTGGGAGGCGGCTGCAAACCACGGAAGATGCCAAGCCTTGGGTTATTTTTCCTGGCGCTTGAAGAAGGAGTTGAGCGCTTGGTCCAGTCCTTTATAGGAAAATTGGAGCGACGCCGGCTTTCCGGCGGCGTCGTCAAAACTGATCTGGCCGGCTTGCTGCGGCGAACGGAAGGCTTGCAGCTGATCCTTGGACAGCTCGATCCCGGCGATGCAGGCGGCCGGCACGCAGGATTTGAACGGCAGGTCGACGCCGGACTTGCCGGGCTCTATGTCGATTCGAACGCCCCTGCGAAACGATACGTTCACCGGCACGAGGGCGAGGAGCTGCGTCGGCTTGTCCTTGGCCGGGCGCGCGAAGGCGATTTTCGCGACAGGGCCTGGCTGGCCGCGAACCGTCAATGTCGCGTCGACCTCGCAGAGGCGCTCGCTTGAGCCTCCGGGCGGGGTTCCGCAAACCACCGCCCAATCGCCAAAGGTCTCGCTGGTGGCGTCGGGCGTTCCCGGCGGGGTCTTTGGCGCCTCCGCCGGTTTTTGCTCGGTCTGGCGCGGCTGCGTCTGTCCCGCGCATGGCCAAGACAGCCCGACGCCGATGGCCGCCGCGACCCCGATTGCGCCGACGGCTCTGAATATGTGTCGCATTGGCCAACGATCTGAAAAAAGAGTTCCAACCAGCGTGAACCTAGCCACGAAACAAAAATTTGATCAAGCGCGTCGGCGCATCCCACCCGGCATTTGCGACATCGGCGGCGTTTCGACCATGGCGCGCGCTCCAAAAGCCCATCTCGCGGAATGCGGCCGCGCCCGAAACGAGCGCGGCGCAAATTTGGGGATGGCGGCTTGTGTTGGTTGGCTCGAATGGTCGAAACGCGCTACTATGTCGAGGTGCAAAGGCGCGGGGCGCGCGCCATGTGACTGGAGCGAGCCATTGGCGCCCGAACTGATCGTCAAAGGCGCGAATGCGGGGGAGCGGCCGCAAATTTTGGCCTCTGGCTCCTGGACCGCGGCCTATGCTTCGGCGCTCGAGCAAAAGATAAGCGCGCTGAAATTCGATGCGTCGGGCTCCGGGCCGCTCGACATCGACGTCGCCGGCCTTGGCGAGCTCGACACATTTGGCGCATGGCTGCTCGAACGGCTCGCCCGCACCTTGATCGCGCGCGGATTCGACGCGCGGCTCAGCGAAGTCTCCAGCCGGTTTCGCGGCTTGCTAGACGAGATCCATTCCTGCAACCGCGCCAGGCCGGCGATCGTCAAGCAAAATCCCATCCTCGCCGGCCTTGAAAGGCTTGGCGTCGCGGCGACCGAGTTCGGCCAGGACCTCGTCCGCCTGATCGACCTCTTGGGGCGCCTGTGCGGCGCGATCGCGCTGATCTTGCGGCGTCCGGGCAGGTTCCGAATGGCCTCCGCCATCAATCAACTCGATCGGGTCGGCTGGCAGGCTCTGCCGATCATATTCCTGATCACCCTTGTGATCGGCGCCATCATCGCGCAGCAAGGCATTTTCCATTTTCGCAAATTCGGCGCCGGCGATTATGCGGTCGATCTCGTCGGCATCCTGGTGCTGCGCGAAATTGGCGTGCTGATCGTCGCGATCATGGTCGCCGGCCGCTCCGGCAGCTCCTACACGGCCGAACTTGGCTCGATGAAAATGCGCGAGGAGATCGACGCGCTGCGCACCATGGGCCTGGACCCGGTCGAAGTGCTCTTGCTCCCGCGCATCGTCGCGCTGGTATTGGCCATGCCCATCCTCACCTTCTTCGGCGCCATGTGCGCGCTTTACGGCGGCGGCCTGGTGGCCTGGCTCTATGGCGGAATGAGCCCGCCGATCTATATCGCCCGCCTCAGGGAAGTCGTCACGGTGACGCATTTCGAGGTCGGCATGATCAAGGCGCCGTTCATGGCCCTGGTGATCGGCCTCGTCGCCTGCTCGGAAGGGCTGCAAGTCGCGGGCAGCGCGGAATCGCTCGGCTTGAAGACGACCGCCTCGGTGGTGAAGTCGATCTTTCTGGTCATTGTGATCGACGGCTTTTTCGCGATTTTTTTCGCGTCGATCGGAATGTGATCGATGGAGCCCGAATCCGAGCCGTCGATCATCAAGGTTCGCGACCTCGTGGTCGGCTTCGGCGATCAGACCGTGCTCGACGGGGTGTCGCTCGACGTCCGCCGGGGCGAGATCCTGGGCGTGGTCGGCGCGTCGGGAGGCGGCAAATCGGTTCTGCTGCGCACGATCATCGGCCTTGTCCGCAAGCGGCGCGGCCGCATCGCCGTCTTCGACACGAATCTCGACGGCGCCTCGCAGGAGCAAATCCAGGCGATCGAGCGGCGCTGGGGCATTCTCTTCCAGCAGGGGGCGTTGTTCTCGGCCTTGACCGCGCAGGAAAATGTGCTGTTTCCGATGCGCGAGCATCTCGCCGTGTCGGCGACGCTCGCCGCCGAAGTCGCGGCGGCGAAGCTCGAAATGGTCGGGCTTCGTCCCGAGGACGGCCGGAAATTGCCGGCGGAGCTTTCCGGCGGCATGGTGAAGCGCGTCGCGCTCGCCCGCGCCCTCGCGCTCGACCCCGAGATCGTGTTTCTCGACGAGCCGACGTCGGGCCTCGATCCGATCGCGGCGGGCGACTTTGATTTCCTGATCGGGACCTTGCAGCAGACGCTCGGATTGACCGTGTTCATGGTCACCCATGATCTCGACAGTCTCCACACGGTCTGCAATCGGATCATAGCCCTCGCCGAGGGCAAGGTCGCCGCGGAAGGTCCGATCGAAGCGATGCTCGCCTGCGAACACCCTTGGGTCAAAGAATATTTTCGCGGCAAGCGATCCCGTGGGGTCGCGGGACAGTCTGCGGCGACGCATTGAGGATTTGATGGAAACGCGCGCGCGCTACATACTCATTGGCTTGTTCGTCTTCATCGCGAGCCTCGCCGGCTTTGGATTCGTCTATTGGCTGCACGCGACGGGCGGCCTTGGCGAGCGCGCGGTCTATCGCGTGCGCTTCGAAAAAACCGTCTCCGGATTGCGGACGGGCGCCGCGGTCTCCTTCGACGGCATCCGCGTCGGCGAAGTCTCCGATCTTAGGTTGGACCCGGCCGACCCGCGCCAGGTGCTGGTGACGATTGCGGTCAATCCGGGGACGCCGATCCGCGCCGACACGCAGGCGCGGATCGATGTTCAGGGCCTGATGGGCAGCCCCGCGATCGCGCTCAACGGCGGGTCGCCCGATCTGCCGCTGCTTGCCTCGTCTCCAGGCGAGCCCGCCATGCTGGTGGCGGGCGCCTCCGCCGGCCAGGACCTGACTGAGGCCGCCCGCGAAGTGCTTGGCCGCATCGACAAGATTCTCGCCGAAAACTCGGACGCGCTTCACGATAGGATCACGAATTTGGACACGTTTTCGGGAGCGCTGGCGCGCGATTCGAAAGGCATAGACAGCATTCTCGCCGGGCT
>CAWESJ010000349.1:0-3014 GCA_963811015.1 uncultured Alphaproteobacteria bacterium
AAAAAATTTCGTCATCGCCTCGGCCTCGCCCGAACGCTTTCTGCGGGTCGAGGGCGACAGCGTCGAGACCCGGCCGATCAAGGGCACGCGGCCGCGCTTCTTCGACGCCTTCTTGGATAGCATCCAGGCGCAGGCGTTGCGGGAGAGCCGCAAGGATCGCGCCGAAAACGTCATGATCGTCGATCTCCTGCGCAATGATCTTTCGAAAGTCTGCGCTCCGGGTTCCGTGCAGGCGCCGCAATTATGCGGCCTTGAGACCTTCGCTTCGGTCCACCATCTCGTTTCGTCCGTCGTCGGGCGGCTCGACGCGGGGCGGGGAGCGGTCGATCTTCTGGCCGCCGCCTTTCCCGGCGGCTCCATCACCGGCGCGCCAAAAGTTCGCGCGATGGAGATCATCACGGAGCTCGAGGGCCATGCGCGCGGGCCCTATTGCGGCGCGATCGGCTATATCGGCTTCAACGGCGCGATGGATATGAATATCGTCATCCGCACGGCGAGCTTCCGCGATGGCGCATGCGTCGTCCAGGCCGGCGGCGGGATCGTGACCGCCTCCGATCCCGCGGCCGAATATGTCGAGACGCTCGACAAGGCGCGGCGGATCTTCGAGGCCTTCGGGGTCAAGGAGCTCGCCTTGTGATCCTGGTCATCGACAATTACGATTCCTTCGTCCACACGGTCGCTGGCTATCTGCGCGAACTCGGCGCGACGCCCCTCATCCTGCGCAATGACGCGGCCCTTCCAAGCGAGACGCCGGAGGCGATCGTGATTTCGCCGGGCCCCTGCACGCCGAACGAGGCCGGCGTCTCGATGCGGCTTGTCCGCGAATATTCCGGGCGCGTGCCGATCCTCGGCATATGCCTCGGCCATCAATGCATAGGCCAGGTTTTCGGCGGCGAGATCAGGCGCGCCTTGCGCCCGATGCACGGCGAGGCGAGCCAGGTTCGCCATGACGACAGCGGGATTTTGCAAGGCTTGCCGAGCCCGCTCAATGTCGGACGCTACCATTCGCTGATCGTCGACCTCGAAGATCCAAACGGCCCGCTCGAAGCGACGGCATGGTCGAAGGAAGACGAGATCATGGCGCTGCGCCACCGGGAACATGAGACCTTCGGGGTGCAGTTCCATCCGGAATCGATCCTGACCGAGCATGGGCATCAGATGCTGCGCAATTTCCTTGGGCGCATCGGCCGGCAATGACGCGGGCTTGGCTGGATGGGAAGCTTGTCGCGCCGGATGCGGCGCATGTTTCAATCCTGGATCGCGGACTTTTGCTCGGCGACGGCCTGTTCGAGACAATGCTCGTGCGCAATGGGCGCCCGTTCGATCTCGACGGCCATCTGGCGCGGCTTGCGGCGGGGCTCGACGTCCTCGGCTTCGCCGCGGCTGTCGATCTGGCGAAGCTTCGCGCCGACATCGCGGCCTATCTCGCCGCTGAAGCCGCGTCCGGCGCGATTCTCCGCGTCACCGTGACCAGAGGCGCGGGCGCGCGAGGCTTGGCCCCGCCGGACGCGCCGCATCCGACGATTTTGATGACTCTGTCGCCCTTGCCGGCCGCGCGCGAAACGCCGGTCTCTCTCCATATCGCGGCCTCGACGCGCCGCAATGAGCTGTCCCCCGTCTCGCGCATCAAGGCTCTGCCATATCTCGACAATCTGATCGCCTATCGGGAGGCGCTTGGGCGCGGCGCCGAAGACGCGCTGATGCTGAACACGCGCGGCGCGCTGGCCTGCGCCACGGTCGCCAATCTGTTTCTCATTCGCGACGGCGGATTGGAGACGCCGCCGGTCTCCGACGGCGCATTGCCGGGCTTGATGCGTGGGCTCGTGCTCGCGCTGGCGAAAGAGGCCGGATTGGCCGCGTCCGAACGCTCGCTGCATGCGCAGGACCTGGACGCGGCGGACCATGTCTTTCTCACCAATAGCGTGCGCGGGGTTTTGGAGGCGGGATCTTGCGGCGGCGCCCCGCTTCGCCGGCAAGCCGGCGGCGCGCTTGAGCGGCTGCGCGGGCTGATCGCGGCCCGCGTCGATGGCGCATGAGCGGGGCAGGCCGCGAGCGCGCGGCCGCAATTGCATTTCAGGCGCCAATCTTTATATAGGGCTTCTGCAATCCTGTCGGGCGATCCTGTCGAGGTTGCGCCCGAAAGCGGCGGCGCGGGGGTCCGAAGCGCGGCGCGCGACAATGTCTAGCCGATCATACTGGGCCTCTTGGGCCGGGCCGCAGCCCGTGTGCGGCCGGCGGCGTCCAATGCGTCGGGGCCGCTGGAGCAGAGAGGCGCGGCAAGGGGCGTCGGCTCTGAACGCCTCGGTTCGATTGATAGATGCGCGGGATTTGCTAACGGTGTCCAAGGAAGCGCCAGAATGACATTGATGCTCGCGAGCGTTGCCAACCCTGCCGAAGCGGACGCAGTCTGGGCGGGCGGCGCGGATATTATCGATCTGAAAGATCCGGCGAAAGGCGCGCTTGGCGCGCTTGATCCGCGCATTGTCGTCGATGTCGTCCGCGCCGTCGCGGGTCGCAGATTGGTCAGCGCGACGGCGGGCGATTCCTTCGCCTCGACGCAGGCCGCGGTTGACGCCGTCGCCGTAATGGCCGCGACCGGGGTCGATTACGTCAAGGTGGGCTTTTCCTCGCGCGAGGGAGTTGCGGCCGGCGTCCGCGCCTTGGGAGAATTCGCCGGCAGGGTCAAGCTGGTCGGCGTCCTTTTCGCCGATCATGCGCCCGATTTCGACGCTTTGAGGCTCATGGCCAAGCAGGGTTTCGTCGGCGCCATGCTCGACACCGCCGCCAAGGGGGTGGGCCGTCTTCTCGATTATATGGATGTCGCGGCCTTGGTCGAATTTGTCGATCAATGCAGGGAGGTCGGGCTGATTTCGGGCCTCGCCGGTTCGCTCGAGCCTCCCGACGTGCCGCGTCTGCTTCCGCTGCAGCCGAATTTTCTCGGATTTCGCGGGAGCTTGTGCCATGGCCGGTCGCGCGGCGCTTCGATCGACGCGGCAGCAATACGGTACCGGGCC
>CAWESJ010000350.1:0-8309 GCA_963811015.1 uncultured Alphaproteobacteria bacterium
TTACTGATCGCATTGGCGGGGCAGTTAACAGACGCCGGCGGTACGGTGCCGATGGTAGGACTTTCGCCCGGTGGGTGCCACGAAGGGAACCCGGCCTCTCCTGGGTGCGTGTTAAACGGTAATGGAGCAATACGTAACTGAACGAAGGCAAACAGTAAACTGACTCGCACGCAGAGCGCAACCTGCACTTCAGTTGGGGAATTCTGGAATATGTGGCTGTACCGGTGGCGATGACGGCGTTCTGGGTTGCCTACTTCTGCGTGCAATTGAAGTCGCGGTGCCGCTGGTGCAGACTAACGATCCGCACCTTGAGGAGATATTGGAGGCGGAACATGCTATCGCATGAGCCAGAAGATCGCAAACCGGACAAGCTAGACAAGCCGGAAGAGATTGACGCATCCAAGGACCCCGACATTTCGGAAGAGATCGTGCGGGTCGCAAAAGGCCTGAAACTCCAGCCTCAGGTCCTCATGGCCGACATCCAGCACGCCGGCGTTTCGGAAGAGCATTTCAAAGCCCATTTTCGCGCCGACTACTCCTTCAATCTTCTGGTCCAGGCCTTGAACAAAGGCGTCGAGGCGAGCGAGGAGCAGGTTCGCGCCGAACTCGCCAAAGAGGGCGGGAAGTCGGCGTCGGGGCTCGAATACACGATCCGCCAAGTCATTTTCGCGGTGCCCAATTCAGCGACGGTCGCAAGCCTGAACGAGCGCGGCCGCGAGGCCGAGCAGTTGCGCACGCGATTTGTCGATTGCGACAGCGGCGTGCCTCTCGCGCGCGCGATAAGCGACGTGACGGTTCGCGACCCTTTGACCAAGACCTCGATCGAGCTCAATGAGGGACTTCGTCAATTGCTCGACAAGACCCCCGCCGGCCATTTGACGCCGCCGCAGCGCTCGAGCTCGGGGATCGAGATGATCGCGGTCTGCAGCAAGGGCCCGCCCAAGGACGACACGGCGGCGCGCGCGGCGATCTCGCAAAGGCTCCTCGCCGTCCATATCGACGCCGACGCCGAGCGCCGCCTCAAGGAGATGCGCGCGAGGGCGGTGATCGTGAAGAATTAGGGTTTCGCTTGAACTTGATCCGATTGGGTCTATTTCGTTATTTTCCGTAATCCTTCCGGAGTTGTTCGCGGCTCGCGGCTTGGGGGCGAAATCCTATGCCGGGATCTGCGTCTGCGAAAAAGCCGCTCCTCGCCCTGACCCGCGGCGATCCCTCGGGCATAGGCCCCGAGCTTGCCTTGAAGGCGTGGCTCGCGACCCATTTGGATCCGGATGCGCCGCCCTTCGCGATCGCCGCCGAGCCGGAGCACCTCGCGGCGCTGGCGACGGAATTGGGCCTCAAGGTCCCAGTCGAAACCGTCGAGGCCCGCGCCGCCCCGGACGTCTTTGGCCACGCCCTGCCCGTCCTGGCCTCGCCCTATTCCGTCAAAGGCCGCCCAGGCGCGCCGGATGAAGCGGACGCCGCCGCGACGATCGCCTCGATCGAGACATGCGTCGGCCTCGTTCATTCGGGCGAAGCCGCCGCCGTCGTCACCAATCCGATCGCAAAAGAGGTTCTCTACCGCGCCGGATTTTCCCATCCCGGCCACACGGAGTTTCTCGCCGAGCTCGCTCTGCGTTTTTTCGACGTCACGATGCGTCCGGTCATGCTGCTCTGGTCGCCGGAGCTCGCGGTCGTCCCGGCGACGATTCATGTTCCGCTCTCCCGCGTTCCCGCGCTTTTGTCCCGCGCGCTTCTGGTCGAAACCGGGCTTGTGGTCGCCGAGGATCTCAAACGATCGCTTCGGCGTGGAGCGGCCGCGCCTGGCCTTTGCCGGCCTCAATCCCCATGCCGGCGAAGGCGGCGCGATGGGCAGCGAGGAAAACGAAATCATCATTCCGGCGCTCGCGGAGCTCGCCAGGTCCGGGGTCGACGGTCAGCGGGCCGCATCCGGCCGATACTTTGTTCCACGCCGCGGCGCGGCGCGGCTATGACGCCGCGATCGCCATGTATCATGACCAGGCGCTGATCCCGATCAAGACCCTCGCCTTCGAGAGCGCGGTCAATGTGACCTTGGGCCTGCCGTTCATTCGCACGTCGCCGGATCACGGCACGGCCTTCGACATCGCCGGAAAAGGCGTCGCCGACCCCAGGAGCCTCATCGCCGCGCTGCGGCTCGCCGGCCGCCTCGCGCGCCGCTCGAGCCGGGCCGCATGAGCGATGATCTGCCTCCCTTGCGCGAGGTCGTCGCCGCGCATGGCCTCGACGCCAAAAAATCGCTGGGGCAGAATTTCCTTTTCGACCTCAATCTCACCCGGCGCATCGCCCGCGCCGCCGCGCCGGCCGAGGCCGCTGCGATTATCGAGATCGGCCCCGGCCCCGGCGGGCTTACGCGAGCTCTCCTTGCGGAAGGCGCGCGCAAAATCATCGCGATCGAGCGCGACGAGCGCTGCCTCGCCGCGCTGGCGGAGATCGCCGCGCATTATCCCGGCCGGCTGGAGCTCATCGCCGGCGACGCGCTCGATGTTGATTTGGCCGCGCTCACAGGCGGCGCGCGGCCGGCGCGGATCTGCGCCAACCTCCCCTATAATATCGCGACCGCCCTGCTCGTCCGCTGGCTCGAGGCGGAGCCCTGGCCGCCCTGGTTCGATCGGCTGGTTCTCATGTTCCAGCGCGAAGTGGCCTTGCGCATCGTCGCGACCCCGCTGCAGCGCGCGGCCTATGGACGGCTCGCGATCTTGAGCAATTGGCGATGCGAGACCGGCATTCTTTTCGATATTTCGCCGGCCGCCTTCACCCCGCCGCCGAAGGTCACCTCCGCCCTGGTCAAGCTCGTTCCGCGCCCGGCGCCGCTCGCCTGCGAGGCGAGGCTATTGTCGGAGACGACGCAGGCCGCTTTCGGCCAGCGCCGCAAAATGCTGCGCCAATCCCTGAAATCCTTGGCGGGAGACGCCGCGGCCGAGCTGCTCGCCCGCGCGGGAATTGCGCCAACCGCGCGCGCGGAGGAGATAGACATCGCGGGCTTCGTCGCCGTGGCGCGGGCGCTCGCCGAATTGCGCCGCGAAAGCCGGCGCGATTAATCTTTTTGCGATCCCTTCGGCCGGCCTCGCGCCGCTCAATTCAATTCTGTTTTGGCGGCGCGCCTTTAACGAATATGCTCACGATGACGGCATGGGCGATATGTTCGGCCATGCACTGATAGCCGAGATCGTTCAGATGGAAATTATCGCGCGACATCAGCTGTAGATTGGCGTGCGCCTGGGCGATGAATTGCATCGCGTCGTACCGGCGGACATAGAGGATTTTTTCCGCCGCGGCGACCTGCTGCAGGCCGTCGCGAATTGCGAAATAATTGGGGTCGCGGGCGAAGCGGGGCGCATATTGCGGGCCGACGAGGACGATGTCGGTCTGATTTTCCTTCAGCCATCGAATCGTCGCGCGCACCGTCGCCTCGAAATCCTCCGGGGCGATGCGGGCGAGCGCGTCATTGGTTCCGAGCTGCCATAGCACGAGATCCGGCTTCTCCAGCGCGACCTCGCTCTTGAGGCGCTCCGCCGTAATCTGCGCGACTTCGCCCGGAACGCCGCGATTGACAATCTCGATATTGACGCCCTTGAGAGCATGCTCGAGGATGGTTTCGAGTTGCGACGGGTAGCTCATGCCGCTGGAAGACGCGCCGACGCCCGAGGTCGACGAGGAGCCGATTGCGAGAATGCGCACTGTCTTGCGCTGCTGCAGCGCAGCGGCGAGATTGGGCAGCGTCGCCGGCGCCGCGATGTCGATGGCCGGCACGTCGCAGGCGGCGCTCAAGGGCGGCGCCGTCTGAGCAGGCGCGTCTTCGGCGCAGGTCGGCGAAATCAAGAGGAGGCCTAGCCCGACGCCGAGCGCGGCCCGCGCGCCGCGCCCAAGGCCAACCTGTCGCGCCATTCCGATAGCCATGCGACGAGACCCATCAAGAGGAAGCCCACGATAACAATGAATGCGTCGGTGGCGACATTTCCACCATACACGAAACGCAGGATCTGGCCCATGAGGCTCAGGATGGAGGCCGCGCAGAAGACATTGAGGGAATTGCGTCCGACCTGAGACAAGAAGCCGGCGGGACGCGGAGCCCATCGGCTCGCCATGGCGAAGGCGCCGGCGAACAAAGCCGTCAACGCCAGGCTGTGAATGAGCCGCGCTGGCGACAGAAACGTCTTGTCGAACATGAAGAAAAGCTTCGGAGACGGCAGGTTGACCGGATCGGGCGAGAAATTGGACATCGCCGCCGCCCCCCCAAGCAGAACAATGGGGAGCGCGAGCAGCCGAAGCATTTTGCGCTTGCGGCGGACGAAGCCGCCGAGACCGTCTTCGCCGGCAAGCAGGAAGCCTAGGACGTAAATCAGCTGCCACGCCAACGGATTGAGGAACCAAGTTCCCTCCACTGGCCAGGTCGGGAAATTCACGCCGAACCCGAGCGCGCAGGCGTAAATCGCCAATGAGGTTGGCAGCAGCAGCAAGCGCGCGTGGCGATGCGCCAGCGCGATGAGCGGGGCGATGAAAACCAACACGACATAGAGCGGCAGAATGTTGAAATAGCCGAGCTGATGCGTAAGCAGGACAAGCCCGATATGCGCTCTGACCGGATCGTTGAAAACAGCCGAGGCGTTGTGCCAATCGGTGAGAAACGGCGCGTCGAAGGCGAGGGAGGCCCCGGCGAGAAGGGCGATCGCGATCTCGGTGATGACCGTCTGCGCGACATAAACCGTCATGGCGCGGCTTTCCAGCCGCAAAACCAGCCCCGGCCCGGACAGCGCGGCCGCCGGCCCCTCGACGAGCTTGCGCATCGCCCAACCGGCGAGAAACACGAAGAGTTCGGCCGAGTCCGAAAGCGACACGTTGCGAAACGTGAAGCGCTCGAAATAAAGCCCCGGAACATGGTTCACGAAAATCGTGAGAAGAGCGAAGCCACGCCAAAAATCAATCTCGTTCGGGGCTCGCATGGATTTTTCCAAATATCCGCCCGCTCCGCCATGTTCGCGCCGCGCAGCCGCGACGAAACCATGTCGATTGGAGCGTGATTTAAATTTTCGCCGCCGGACGACGGCGAAGCAGGCCGTCGAAAAGCGCCCGCAGCGCCGTGGGAAGATTTTCTGGCAAGTCTTCCGCCACCAAGCCTGGACCGAATGCGCGGGCGGCCGCGCCATGGAGCCAGACCGCGGCCGACGCTGCTTCGAATGCAGGCATGCCTTGCGCCAAAAGGCCCGCGATAATGCCGGCGAGAACGTCGCCGGAGCCCGCCGTCGCAAGCCAGGGCGGCAAATCCTCCGCGATGGCGGCGGCGCCGGACGGGTCCGCAACAACCGTGTCGGGACCTTTCAGGAGCACGACGCCGCCGATCAAGGCGGCGGCGGCGCGGGCGCGCGCAAGCTTCGAGTCGGACCGCAGGGCGAGAAAAAGCGCGCGCCGGATCTCCGGGTCGGGTTCGAGCTTTCCCCACAGAGTCCGAACCATCGGCCTCCAGGCCTGAGAAAAGCCGCGCGAATTCGCCGTCATGCGGCGTCAGGACGACCGGCGCGCGCGCCGCCCAGAATCGCCTGTGCGAGTTCGAACGCATCCCCCTTGAAACTCGTCAAGGCGTCGGCGTCGAGCACAATGGCGCGGCGCGGTTCGGGCGCTTCGGCCTCCGCCTTCAGCGCGGCGAAGGCCAGCGCGCGGGTCGCGGCGCCAACGCCCAGCGCCGGCCCCATGACAAGCGCATTCATGCGGCGATCTTCAAGGAGAGCGGCGAGTTCGTCCGGACCGTCGCAGACCCTGGTCATGATCGCGGTCAGCGCCGCCGCATGAGCAAGCAGCGCCTCGCGCGGCGTCGCGATGGTCACGAGCCCCGCCCCCGCGCGCAAGGCCCCGCGCGCGGCGAGACGCGCGGCCCCCGTATGCGCGAGCCCGCCCGAAAGAACCAGAGCATGGCCGCGAGAATATTTATTGCCCTCCGGGCTCGGGGTCGGGAAGCGATCTTCCCAGATCGCCGAACGATTGGCCAAGGCCTTCGGCCTGATCGTGGTGAGAACCGATTCCGAAATGCCTATATCGGCGACGATCGTCTCGCCGCAAAGCAGTCTTCCTGGCAGCAGAAGATGGCCGGGCTTGCGGCGAAAAAACGTGACCGTGCGCGCGGCGCGCGCCGCCGCGCCGCGGATTTGACCGCTCGAGCCGTCGAGGCCGGATGGAACGTCCACCGCGAGAATCGGCTTATCCTGCGCGCGGGACCATTCGTCGAGGCGCAAGACGGCGGCTTTCGCGGCGCCCTCAAGATCGCGGGCGAGGCCTGCGCCGAAAAGCGCGTCGATGGCGAGGTCCGCCGCGTCCAGGCGCAGCGCTTCAATCGGGAAGGCCTCGCCGGTCCAGGCCCGCGCGGCGGAGGCCGCGTCGCCGCGCAGCCCGTCGCGGCGCCCAAGCAGGCCAAGCTCAACGGCGAAACCCCTGGCGGCCAGCAAGCGCGCGGCGACAAATCCGTCGCCGCCATTATTGCCCGGGCCGCAAAGGACGACAATTCGGCCGGGTCGGGCGACGAGCCGCTCGGCCTCCCTGGCGACCGCCCCGCCCGCTTGCTCCATCAAGAAAGACCCCGGAACGCCGGCGGCGATCGTCAGCCGGTCGGCTTCGGCCATTTCCGCATTGGTCAAAAGCTCTGGGGCCGGTGCGTCGGGCGGCATGAGGAAAACCCGTATCAAAAGGACAATGAGACAAGGTGTGAAGGCGGCGGCCGCTTCGGACGCAGGTCAGAAGCGCGACCCTATTCGGGGCGCGGCCCTTGACGCGAGGTCTCTTCGTTTGTCCCAGCGGTCAAGTTGACACAGCAATCTGCGGCGTCTAACGAAACAGGTTCTGAAAGGTCCGCGACGCTGCATATTCGCTAGAGCGCGTTCCGATTGGATGAATTCATCCAATCGACAAGAACGCGCTCCAGATCAATAAATTGGAGCATGTTCTTATGAGACATCGGATATATCCGATGTCTTAATGTCGAAAAAGTCGGTCAACTTTTTCGGAACATGCTCTAGGCGGTCGTTCCTTTCCGGCGGCGCGGCTCCCAGCGGCGGACGGCGGATCATGAAGCCCCTTATCGCGAAATTCGGCATTGGTCAGGTGGTCAGGCACCGGAAATATCCGTTCCGGGGCATTATCTTCGACGTCGATCCGGTTTTTTCGAATACCGAGGAATGGTGGCGGTCCCTCCCCGAGGAGGTGCGGCCGCATAAGGATCAACCCTTCTACCATCTTTTCGCCGAAAACGCCGAAACGGAATATGTCGCCTACGTCTCGGAGCAAAATCTCCTGCCCGACACGTCCGGCGACCCCGTTCGCCATCCGCAAGTCGACGAGATGTTCATACGCGCGGAAGATGGCGCCTACCAGATTAAATCGGGCCGCCTCAACTGACATTTAGAGCGCTTTCCGACCGAATGGACTCATTCGGTCGATAAGAAATCGCTCAATTTCAGAGTTGGGGCATGTTCTTATCGAAAAAGTCAGTCAACTTTTTCGGAACATGCTCTAAATGATTGCGCAGGCTATTTGCGGCGGCCTTCGAGCTCGAGCGTGACGAGACGCGCGAGCAAGGTCGCCGGATAAAGCTGGCCGATGATTCCTTCGACGTTGCAGAGCGCGCGCGCGACCGGATTCACGGGCGTTATGTCGCCATAGCCGGTCGAGGTCAGCGTAACGAAGCTGAAATAGATCAAGCTGCTCGTGGCCTCCCGATCGGCGCTCACGGAAATGCCTGAAAAGGCGTTTTGCGCCAGCAATCCAACAAAAGTGAAGAGCGCGACGAAGGTCAATCCGATCGTCAGGTAGAGCAGGACGGCGCCGTTGATGCGATGATAGGTCACGAGGCCGGGGGCGAAGACCGCCCGGGCCACCACCAAGATGAGCAGAAGGCTGATGATGAGGCAGGCGCCGGCCTCGACATAGCGGTCGAGAGTCGAATCGAGCTGCATGCGAAGGACGATGGCGCCGGCGGCGAGGCCGACCGCCAGCATGATCAAAAAGATCACAGTCAGGTTTTTCGACAAGACCAGGACGCAGCCCGAAAGCAAAAGCACGATCGCGAACTGATGCGCCTGGACCGAGATAACGCCGGCGGCATGGAGAGGCACCATCACGAAGATCACGCCGGCGAGCAGGATCGTCAGCACCGTGAGGACCGGATCATGAATTTGATCTCTCACATTGCTGAGACGCCGTTGGACCGCGCTGGCGCGGATCCGTTGAATTCGGACGATCCGCGAACGCGGCGCGAGCCGCTCATTCGATTCTATATTCTCCAAGCGACGCCCTCCGCTTTTGCT
>CAWESJ010000351.1:0-6134 GCA_963811015.1 uncultured Alphaproteobacteria bacterium
CTCTCTCTCTCTCTCTCTCTCTCTCTCTCTCTCTCTCTCTCTCTCTCTCTCTCTCTCTCTCTCTCTCTCTCTCTCTCTCTCTCTCTCTCTCTCTCTCTCTCTCTCTCTCTCTCTCTCTCTCTCTCTCTCTCTCTCTCTCTCTCTCTCTCTCTCTCTCTCTCTCTCTCTCTCTCTCTCTCTCTCTCTCTCTCTCTCTCTCTCTCTCTCTCTCTCTCTCTCTCTCTCCTGCACGCTGAACCCTGATCGGCTGGCGCAGTCGCAGAAGGCGGCGAAGTTCGAGACTTACGCCGACAAACATCTGCTATTCGACGGCTCGCGGACCATACAAATCAACCGAATCGCCGGCAGCGGCCATAGCGACGACCTCGTCTTGGTTTACCTTCCGGCCGAGAAAATCCTGATCGAAGCCGACGCCTATACGCCTATGCCCCCTAATGCGCCTGCTCCGCCCGCGCCAAATCCCTATTCGGTCAATCTTTACGAGAATATTCAGAATCTAAAGCTGGACGTAAAACAGATCGCGGCGCTGCATGGACCGGGCGTCGTGACCTTTGGCGATCTGCGGGCTGTGATCGGCCAGGCCACGAATTAGCGCAAGGGTCTATTTTCTTACACGGTTGGTCCGCTTCAGGGGCGGACCAACGGCCGTCGCCACAATAGCCTGGATCCAGCTTCTGGATGAACCGAATGAAGCCGTCGACTGCCGGTGTGACAGGGGCGCGATCGCCCCTAGCTGATTTGCGGCTCCGAAAGGCGCCGACAAAGTTGAATGGGAGCACTTGAACAAGCAATAAAGTGCATATCTCGGAGTCCCGTTGAGAATGGTTGCATTTTGGCTTTGGGCGTGATTCAGGCTTTGGATGTGGACCAAAGCGCGTCGTAGCCGAATGGCCGACATTGAGAAGAAGACCAGGCCCTACCCGACGGATTTGATCGACGCGGAATGGGCGCCGATTGCGCCGTTCTTGCCTCGGCCGTGCATAAAGAGGCCGGAGACTTGGCGCCAACCTGCGCGAAATCTTCAATGTGCCGGAGGCGGCTAGCGGATGTTGCCAAGGACTTTCCGCCGCAACAAGCGGTCTATTGGTTGTTTCGCCGCTTCATACGGCGCTTTCTGTTTGAGACCATTCATGACATGGCGCTGATGATCGATTGCGAGCAGGCGGCCCGCGAGGCGAGCCTTTCCGCCGCTGTGGTCGACAGCCAATCGGTGAAAGCGCAAGCGCGTGGCTATGACGCCGGCAAGAAGATCATTGGCCGTAACCGCCCATCGCCGTCGATACGGACGGCAACTCATGATTGACCTCACGACCGCAGACATCGCCAACTCGCCGGTCGCACAGGCCATCCTCGACGCCATCCCCAAACGCTGGCCATGGGTCAAGCATTTGTTCGCCGACGGCGCCGCATATTGCGCTAACCTCGCCATGCTAAAGATCGCGCAACATTCAATTCCAACATAGACTGCCACGGCGCCCATGCCGCAACATAGGTCGCTTGACATGTCGATTTTCCGTATGCTTTTGTACCCTACTAAGAAGCCGCCGATAAACAGCCGAGCCCCTTCGCCACTTTGGAGGCATGGCTGTTTCATCGAGGGTCGGTCGGATGCTATTTGGCCCGGCATATCGAAAGTTACGAAGGGCTGGGCATTGAAAGCCTTGATCGTTTTGACCTTTGGCTGGTTGTGGCTTGCCGGAGCCGAAGCGCGGGAAGGTGAACCTGTCACAACCCTTCACGCCACCGTCTCCCTTGTCAGCAATGTCGACTATTTCGAACCCGGGAAACCTTTCCGGATCGGGTTGCGGTTCCGCATGGCGCAGGGATGGCATATCTATTGGGTCAATCCCGGCGACGCGGGCGAACCGCCTCGTCTTGAACTCAGCCTGCCGCCCGGCGCCGCCGCCTCGGACATAGACTGGCCTACCCCCTTCCGTATCCCCGAAGGGCCGGTGATAACCTACTCCTATTTCGATAACGTCATTTTGCCGTTAAATGTGACTCCACCATCGTCCCCCGCGCCTTTTACGATCGACGCCAAGGCAACCTGGCTGATTTGCGAGAAAATCTGCGTTCCGGAGGAAGGCCTTCTCCGGCTCGAAATGCCAAGTGGCCCACCGAGCCCATCGATGGAAGCCGGGCTCTTTGCCGCCGCCGATCAGCGGATTCCACGCTCCTCCCCCTATTCCGCTCAATTGACGCCTAATGCGACGATCGTCGTTTCGGGAGCCGGCATTTTTCCGGGGTCTATTAAAAACGTCAGCTTTTTCCCCGATAAATGGGGCGCCATCGATGACGCAGCGCCGCAACACCTCAGCGTCTACCAAGGAAAGTTTACGCTCGCCTTCAAGCCAGCTCAAAGTTTTGATCCAGTCTCTCCGCTATCTGGGGTGCTGTGCATCGAAGACGCAGATGGCGTCGAGCGATTTCTCTCGATCGTAGCGGCGCCATTGGAGACGGCAAGGACATTGAACAATCAAAGCGTGGCGCTTGCTCCAATCGCAAGAATTGATGCCCCAGCCAACTCTCGAGCGAGTGCCGAAATCAGCTTTGCGACGATGTTTTTCTTTGCGTTTCTGGGTGGCCTCATTCTTAATCTCATGCCATGTGTCTTCCCGATTCTCGCGATTAAGGCGCTTTCGATCGCGAAGCTTTCCGGTCATGAGGGCGGACGCGTGCGCCGGCATGCCGCCGCCTATACCGGAGGAGTCCTGCTTTCATTTGCGGGTCTCGGAGCGCTCTTGCTTTTGCTTAAAGCGGCAGGCTCCGCCGCTGGCTGGGGTTTCCAATTCCAATCGCCGGTTTTTGTCGCCGCCATGGCCTTTCTGTTTTTGCTCCTCGGGCTCAATCTCTCAGGCGTTTTCGAGGTTAGCGGTCGATTTGTTGGAATAGGTGACAGGCTTGCTAACCACAGCGGCTCCATCGGCAGTTTTTTCGCGGGATTTCTTGCGGTGCTGGTCACGACGCCCTGCACCGCGCCTTTCATGGGAACTGCGATCGCGGCGGCGCTTGCCATATCTTCTGTCGCAACGATCGGTGTTCTAATCGCGGTTGGGTTGGGCTTGGCGGCGCCTTACCTCCTGCTTGCGCTCGTTCCCGGCCTCGGTTCGCTATTGCCGAAGCCTGGAGCTTGGATGGCGCTCTTCAAGCAAGCGCTCGCTTTTCCGATTTATGCGAGTGCAGCATGGATGGTATGGGTGCTCAGTCAACAGGCAGGCTCTGACGGCGTCGCGGCAACGATGACGGGCCTTGTGCTTGTGGGTCTGGCCGCATGGGCTATCGGCGTAAATCAACGCGGGCAAGAGAGCTTCTGGTGGCCGGCGCGCGCAATCGCCGGAGTCGCTGTACTCGGCGCCTTCGCCATTCTATACAGCCTGGAAAGCTTTCCTTCCGCCCCTATAGCGGCCGAAAGCGGCGAGCAGTCTTATTCGCCCGCAAGGCTCGCAGCTCTGCGCGCGGATGGGCGAGCGGTTTTCGTGAATTTGACCGCTGCCTGGTGCGTCACTTGCCAAATCAACGAGCGAGTCGCTCTGACCTCAGAACTCAGTCAGGCAAGTGTTCGCAAAGCGTCATATTGCCTATCTTAAAGGGGATTGGACCAGCCCGGACCCCGCCATTTCCGACTTGTTGCGAGAGCATGGCCGCGACGGCGTTCCTCTCTATTTGTTTTATCCGACTCAGGGGCGAAACCCGATTATCCTACCTCAGCTGTTGACGGCGGGGGTCGTGCTCGACGAACTCGATCGCGCCGGAAGGTGAAGGAGCCGGAAGGTCGAGGAATGTAAATTCACCGTTGGGAAAAGGAGACGACGGTGCCCCGTTTACTTTCGCATTTTATGATACTGGCCCTGGGTTCAGGTGCATCGAGCGCTGTCATCTTGCCCAGTATGGCAGAACCGCTCCACATCGGGCAACCAGCGCCGGATTTTGTCGGCACAGACAGCTACGGAAAAACGGTCCACTTGAGCGATTTGAATGGCAAAGCCGTCGTGCTCGAATGGACCAATGACGACTGCCCCTATGTCAAGAAGTGGTATTCGAGCGGCGCCATGCAGAAGTTGCAGCGGGAAGCGGCCGCGTCGGGCGTTGTATGGTTGACGATCGCGAGTTCGGCGAAAGGAGAGCAGGGATTCGTGGACGGCGCACAAGCCAATGCGGACACTTCAAGCCGCAACGCCGCGCCCGCACATGTGGTGCTGGATCCGGCGGGCAAAATCGGACACTTGTATAATGCCGAGACCACGCCTCATATTTTTGTCGTTAGCCAAGACGGTGCGCTAGCCTATATGGGCGGCGCAGACAGCATCGCTTCGACCCGGGTCGAGGATATTGACAGGGCAGAACCGTATGCTCATGAGGCTATCGAAGCTGTCGCGACTGGGAAGCCGGTTCCTCATCCAGTTACGCGGCCCTACGGCTGCTCAATCAAATATTAGAGCTAAGGAATTCCGCACAGATTTCGCTCTCCGGGCAAGCTATGGTGACAATTCTTCGAATCGACGCCGAGCCAACCTGTTCGCCTTGAGTAAGATGAGCCAAATGATCAGGAGACAGAGGCGGCTCGGTTTGTCCGTGTACGCGGCGGAGGAATATTAGGCCACGGAGCGGCGGCATTTTGCGGCTGCGTGGCGGATTAAAACCCGGCCACTTTTAGGGCTGACCCTTTCCGAACATAGATTCGGAGGGGCGGCCGGGGATGTTTGCGGTGGAGACTGACGCAGCGGTTCGACGGTTTATTTTTGTCGAGGGAAAGAGCCGGCGCGAGGCGGCGCGGTTTTTCGGATTGAGCCGAGACACGATCGCCAAGATGTGCCGCTATTCGGCGCCGCCTGGGTACGCGCGGACCAAGGAGCCCGAAAAGCCGAAGCTCGGGCCGTTGGTTCCGGTGATCGACGCATTCCTCGATGCCTACAAGACGGCGCCGCCGAAGCAAAGGCACACCGCGAAGCGGATTTTCGAACGGCTGCGGATCGAGCACGGCTTTCTCGGCGGCTACACGGTCGTGAAGGATTACGTACGGCTGGCGCATGCGAGGTCGCGCGAGGTCTTCGTGCCGCTGGCCCACCCACCTGGCCATGCGCAAGTCGATTTCGGCGAATGCGTCGGCGTCATCGGCGGCGTGCGGATGAAGCTGCATGTGTTCTGCTTCGACCTGCCGCAGTCGGACGCCTGTTTCATCAAAGCCTATCCGGCGGAGACGACGGAAGCTTTTCTCGACGGCCATGTCTCGGCCTTCGCCTTTTTCGGCGGCGTTCCGATCTCGATTTTGTACGATAACCTCAAAATCGCAGTGGCTCGGATCCACGGCGACGGCAAACGCAAGCGCACCCAAGCCTTCACCGAGCTTGTCAGCCATTACCTGTTCCAGGATAGGTTCGGCCGACCGGGAAAGGGGAACGACAAAGGCAAGGTAGAGGCCCTGGTTAAATATTCCCGGGCGAACTTTCTCACGCCCGTGCCGCATGCCGCCTCCTTCGAGGCGCTGAACGCGCTGCTCGAGGAACGCTGCCGCGCCAGGCAAGCCGAACGCGCGGGCCGTCATGAGCAGACGATCGGCGAACGGCTTGTCGGCGACAGAGGCGCCTTTCGCAGTCTGCCCGCCGAGCCCTTCGAACCTTGCGACAAACGTTCGGCGAAGGTCTCCTCCACGGCGCTCGTGCGCTACCGCATGAACGATTATTCCGCGCCGACTGCCAATGGCTTTCGCGACGTCCTGGTGAAAGGCTTCGTCGACGAAGTCGTGATTTTCTGCGGCGCGAGCGAGATCGCCCGGCATCCGCGCGTCTATGGCCGCGGCGAGTTTGTCTTCGACCCGAAACACTATCTGGCGCTCCTCGAGCAAAAGCCCGGCGCGCTGGATCAGGCGGCTCCTTTGCAGGGCTGGAGATTGCCGGAGCCGCTCCAGCATCTGCGCCGGCTTCTGGAAGCCCACATGGGCAATCGCGGCAAGCGCGAGTTCATCCAGGTTCTGCGGCTGATGGAGGTCTTCCCCGAGACGATCGTCACCACAGCGGCGCTCGACGCGATCCGGCTGGTCGAGCGGCGCATCCGCGCCGCCCATTTTTCGGCGGTGAAGAGTTTCGGCGGCCATGTTTTTTTTTTTTTTTTTTTTTTTTTTTTTTTTTTTTTTTTTT
>CAWESJ010000352.1:0-5515 GCA_963811015.1 uncultured Alphaproteobacteria bacterium
ATCGAGACTTCTTGAAAATGGCGATCTCAGCGATTCGGCCGAAACGCGCGTTGATTTGCTTCGGGATCTTGCGCAGCAGGAAATTGGCGGGCTGCCCGGCATAGGCCGGGATTCGCGCCGCGAACTTGGCGGCTCCAATAGGAAGAACGCGCGGCGGAGAGCCTCCAAATCCGGAGGCGAGAGGACGGCCTCTGGAGCCGGCGCGGCCATCAGGACCGCAAAAGCGGACGCATGCCGTTGCCGCTCGCGATGATGGCCGACCCATTGCTGATCAATGCGGTGACGGACGGGCTTATCATTCCGCCCGGAAGAGCCAGCGCGAGCGCAAGCGTGTTCATGCCCACGACGATCGCGTAATTCTGCTTGATGAGAGCCACCGAACTGCGCGAGATCTCGAACGCCTTGACCAGCTTCCAGAGCGAATCCTCCATCAATACAACATCGGCGGATTCGTGCGTCACCTGCGCTCCATGCTTCATGGCGACGCCGACATCGGCGTAGCTCAACGCCGGCGAATCGTTGATCCCATCGCCGACCATCGCCACGGTTTTGCCCTCGCGTTGAAGCTTTTGAACCACCTCAGCCTTGTCCGCCGGCAACATGTCCGCATATTGGCGCGTCAAGCCGAGGCGCTCGCCGACTGCCTTGGCGACGACGGAATTGTCCCCGGTCAACATGATGGTGTTCTTGACGCCCATTTCAGTCAGCCGCCGAATAACCGCCTGACTTTCGGGCCGGATCTTATCGGCGTAGGGGACCAGCCCGGCCACCAGCCCGTCGACGGCGATATAGAGGCTGGAACAGCCCTGCTCGTCGAGCCTGCTCCGATCGGCGACAGTCTTGTCGATTCGAATATTGCTCTGCCGCATGAAGCGCGCATTGCCTACATGCATGTAGTAGCCGTTGACCTGCCCTTCGACGCCGAGGCCTATTCTGTATCGCGCCTCGTCGCAAGGAGGTATGTTGATTTGCAATTCCCTGGCCCTGGCGCGGAGAGCTTCGGCGACCGGATGTTGCAGACGGCTCTCCGCCGCGGCGGCGAGGCCAAGCAGATGGCCCGGAGCGACATGATCCTGATAGCTGATGACGTCGACGATGGCGGGCGCGCCTTGCGTCAGGGTGCCGGTTTTGTCGAAGACTATTGTGTCGACCTCGGCGAGCCGCTCCATATGGCGGCCGCTCTTGGCTATGATTCCGGCCCTCGCCGCGTGAGTCATGGAAGCCAACATGGCGGTTGGGGCCGCGACTCGAATCCCGGTGCCGTAATCAACGATCACCAGCGACAGAAAGCGATCGAAATCGCTGGAGAGAATCGCCGCGCCGGACGCCAAGGCAAGCGTTGGGACGACAAGGCGATCGGCGAGCCTCTCCGCATGATTTTGCATGCGGGTGTCGCCTACGGGGGCCGCGTCGATCAGGCTGACGATTTGTCCCGCGGTCGTATCTGAGCCGACGCGCATGGCGCGCACCGCAAGCTGACCGTCGCGAATGACCGTCGCCGCGAAGACCGCGTCGCCGCGGCCGCGCGTGACCGGGAGCCCTTCTCCCGTGATGGTCTTTTGATCGATCGAAGCCGTCCCTTCAAGGATTTCTCCATCGACCGGAATGAGTTCGCCAGGATAGACGATGACTTCATCGCCGACCTTCAGCGCCCGCGCCGGGATCGAGATCACCGAGCCGTCCACCTTGATCCAAGCCGTCTTCGATTGAAATTCGAGCAGATCGCCGATGGCGCGTTTGGATCCGGCCATCGTCAGATCGCGAAACCAATCGCCGAGCTTGACGAGCCAGATGATCAGCGCCCCCGCCGTCGGATTGCCGTGGGCCAAGGAGGCCGCGACCGCGAGCGTGTCGAGAAAATCGACGTTGAGGCGCGTTTCGCTTCGCCAAATGCGCCAGGCCCTGAGCGCTATGGGATAGGCGTTCCATATCATCAAAGGGACGTTCGCCGCCCGAACGATCGGATTGAGGCTGAACGTCAAGGCAAGCGCGATCGTCGGCAAGGCGAGCGGAAAACGCCTTTGCGCAAGACGCTTCGGCTCCAGCACGTCTTTCCCAGGAAGCGCGGGCAAATCCTGGCCGGGCTGGCCTGGCGCCACAAGCCTTCGGAGGCTCGCCCAATCCATCAGGCGCAAATGGCCCAGAAGAAACCGGAGCGATTTCTCGTGCGCAGCGTCATATTCCACGACCAAGCTGGCGCAATCATAGTTGATGCGCGCCCGCTTGACAGCGTCCTGGTTGATCAGCCACGCCAAGGTGGCCTCCGCCAATTCCCGCTTGCGGCAGAGGGAAGGCGCATGAATGCGAAGGCGTCCCCGCATAAAATGGCGTATCACGAATTGCATGCGGGGCAGGTCCCAAACTGGAATCGCGGCGCGCGGCGGCGCGCTTCACGGCGTCTTGAAGACCACCGGCGCTCTCGCCGCCGCTATGCGCTGGCGCGGCTGATTCATCTCGATAATGTGGTTGAGCGTGAAGACCGTGAACGTCAGCCACACGGGCGTGGCCGCGCTGGCGCCGAGTTCAAATACGGTCACGCCAATGATGCCAACCGCGAGCGCGACCTTGAGATCGACCGTGTTGCCGGTTGCGCTCCTGAGCTCCTGGTCGTATTTCTTGAAGAGGTCGACGATGAGTTTCGCGCTGTGGGAATGGTCGGCGAGGAAGTCCGCTTCCGCCTCGATGTTGCGCGCAAGCGCGTCGATTTCAGTGCGAGGCGGCGCGTAGTCCTGCGCCGGCGTCGCTTGATAATGCGGCCGAAGCCGATCGTGAAACTCGTCGTGGCGATCGGAATCATAGTGTAGAACCACGCTTCCCGTGGTCGCATTGACCGTTACGCGCTCAATTCCCGGAATGAGGTTGAAGGTCTCCGCGATCTCTTTCAGGAGATCGGGATTTCCCTTGGCGGAGGCGATCTTCATTCGGACGCGGCCGGGAACCTGATGGGCGAGCTCCAGCTTTAACCTTGGCTTCGCAGCCTTCGGGCGTTGCGCGCGACCCGCGGCGCCAGGCTTTCCTCGCCCCGGATTCGTCGATTCGGATGCGCCGGTTGCCGCCTCCGTCTCGGAGGCGCGCGGCGCCTCCCCCGCTTGTGGAGAAGATTGCTCCGCGCTCATTCGGCGGCCGGCGCCGCCTGGCGAGCTGCTTCCGTCGCGGCGCTCTTGTCCTCAACCTCGGCGTCCACCTCGGCGACAATGTCCTGGACATGCTCTTGCGTCTCGGCCACGAATTCCTTGGTCTTCTGGCTGATTTTATAGGCGCCGCGCACCGTGGATCTGAATATCGGCTTCAATGCCGTTCCGATCTGCGGCACGAATTTCGGCGCAAGCACGGCGACCGCGCCCAACACCACGCCCGGCAATAACGCGGCTTCGAACACAGCAACGCCGACGCCGACGATTCCGACGGTCGCGACGGTGGCTACCAGGTTCTCGGTCTTTTGGTCGGTTGCGTCGCCGGCCTCGGCGGTTGCGTCGACATGAGAGTCCGCCTGCGAACCTTCTACTGCTTCATGTTCCGTTTTTGTCATACATTGCGCTCCATGAGATTGCCGCCAAATCCCCGAAATTCAGTCAAGTCCCCAAAATCCAATGGGCTGGCAGGCTCATTTCCATATTCGCTTACGAACATGACGATAATGCAATTGACTCGCTAAGCAAATAGCTCGCTTCGCGCGGTTGATCCAAGCAGCGCTGCGCGCCCTGGCCAAAAGGCGCATGTCATAAAAGCGTCATGACAAGCTTTGGAGAGCCACTCGCGACGCGACGATCTTGACGCAAAGAAAGACGCACGCCGCAGTTTGGACCAAGCCGACCTATATGCTTTTGCGCTCCTGCGCCAGCGCGGGCTTTTGCCTTAGCGCCTTGCCGCGCGCGCGCCATTCCTCGAAGCGCTGCAGGACCACGAAGACCGAGGGAACGAAAACCACGGTCAAAAGCGTAGAGCCGAGCATTCCGGTCAACACAGCGATGCCGATCGACTTCTGCGCATTCGCGCCCGCCCCATGCCCAAGCACCAGCGGAACGACGCCGAGACAAAAGGCGAAGGAGGTCATCAGAATTCGGACGGAAGCGCGCGCGCGCCGCCTCCACCGCCGCCGCCGCGATCTCATGCCCTTCCTTGATCCGAAGCTCGCGCGCGAATTCGACGATCAGGATCGCATTCTTGCTCGATAGAGCGATAAGGAGGATGAGCCCGATCTGGGTGTAGAGATTGCTTGGGACGCCGAGCGCCAGGAGCGCGCCGGCCGTGCCGAGCAGCGCGAGCGGCACCGAGACGATCACGGTCAGCGGCGCGATCCAGCTTTCATATTGCCCGGCCAGCACGAGATAGACCAAAAGCAGGCTCAAGGCGTAGACCAGATAGATCTGGCCGCCGACCAGCTTTTCCTGGAAGGACATCGCGGTCCAATCATAGCCCGCGCCCGGCGGCAGCGTGCTCTTGGCGATCTGCTCCATGACTGCGATGCCCTGGCCGGAGCTATAGCCTTTCGCGGTATTGGCCATGACCGTCGCCGCCGGATAGAGATTATAGAGGCTGATGAGGGCGGGTCCCGCAACCGTCTTGATGTCGGAGATCGTGCCAAGAGGCACCATGTCGCCGGCGCTGTTACGCACTTGCAGGGTCTTCAGGGATTCGGCGTTGACCCGGGCCGAAGCCTCGGCCTGGACATAGATCTGAAACACCCGGCCAAAGCGGTTGAACTGGCCGACATAGCTCGATCCCATATAGGCGCTCAAGGCGTCGAGGGCGCCGCCGAGCGGCACGCCGAGCGTTTCGGTCTTGACCCGGTCGAAGGCGAGGTCGAGCTGCGGCGCATCGGCGAGGAAATAATTGCGCACGACCGAGAACATGGATTGCTGCGCGGCGCGATCGGCGACGCCCTGGGCGAAGCGCTGAAGCTCGCCGTAATCGAAGCTGCCGTCGCGGATCTCGACCTTCATCGTCGCGCCGGCGACATTGCCAATGCCCTGAATAGGCGGCGGCGGCATGACGAGGGCGACGCCGTCCTCGAGCGAATTCACCCGCGTCGACAATGCCGTGTAGAGGCCGAGAAGGTCCTCGCCCTTGCCGCGCTTGTCCCAATCCTCGAGAATGACATAGGCCACGCCGGCGTTGGAAAGGCTCGCATTGTCGTTGAGGGCGGCGAGGCCCGCGACGGCGACCACCTGCTTCACGCCGGGCTGCGTCTTGACGCGCGCGGTGACGTCGTCAAGCGCGCGCACGGTGCGCTCCAATGAAGCTCCCTCAGGAAGCTGGAGGATGACGAGAAAATAGCCCTGGTCCTCGACCGGCAGGAAGGCCGTCGGCACAAGGCTCAATCCATAGCCGGACGCAGCGACAAGGCCGGCGACGAAGACCGCCATGACGCCGCTTCGCTTGACCATCATCGCGATGAGCCCCGCATAGAGGCGCTCCGTGGCGTTGTAGACGCTGTTGAAGCCGCGGTAGAAAATATTGCGCTGCGCGGGCGGCGTCGCGGCGCGAAGCCAGAGCGCGCATTGCGTCGGCTTTA